>JAFYDF010000139.1 GCA_017544935.1 Clostridia bacterium | reverse complement strand
GCGTGAGTTCATGCTTGCTCATTGTGTTCACCTTCAGACATTCCAGACAGCATCCTGATGATACGAGCTGATGCGCGGTTCCGACTTGCGCCCGAAGGAATTCGCGGAGTTCGCGCCCAGGCTTTCCGGGGAAACATCATAGAGATATGTTGTCTCCATTCCCTCTATATCGACCTCGCCCTGCGGGGTCACACGCACGAAGGCGTGCAGGGGATCCTTGTGGACGCACACATTGGAAGCCAGACGGGCAGAATTGGCATACTCTTCCGGGAATCCCTTGTGCGGGGTGTTCTGCCAGTAGCCGTTATAGACTGCGTTGACATCAAAGAATACGACGCCGTCATGGGCTGCTATGTTGTTGCGGTGGTAGTGGCCGTTCAGGCACATGAGTACACGGCCGGGGTGCTCTTCGTTGATCGTCCTGATCATCTGCCGGACGGCCAGCGCGTCCCTGCAGCCCTGGGGAAGCTCCAGACTTGCGTGACTGAAGATCAGGCAGGGATTTTCAGACGCGCGGATCGTTTCTTCCAGCCAGGCAAGCTGCTTTTCGCCCAGATGATAGGTGCCTGTAGGCGTGGAATGCCCGGGAGGCATATGGACCGTTTTTCCGTATTCGTTGATGTAATAGTTCGTGTCCAGGACGATGAGACGGTACCCGTTGAAGTCCTCATAGTAATAGTTTGCGGGCATGCCGTATTTCTGACGCACCTGGGCCAGGGGCGTACTGCCTTCGAGCTCATGGTTCCCTATGCAATGGAATACGGGGATGTTGTACTTGTTTTCGTTATAGATCGAAAGAAAATCGGAATAGTAATTGGCGTCATGGCACAGGTCGCCAAGGTGAATGACGAACTGCACGCCGTGCGCTGCCGCGTCATCCATGATCTGGACAAGACCGTCAACCCCGATCGGGTATCCGGAAAAACGATGGTAGTCTGCAAACACGCAGAAGTATAATGCGTTCATCACGTGCCTCCACGGAAAGGAGCCGGCAGATGCCTGCCGGCTTCATTGAGTTGAAACGGGGTTATCAGAAGAGCGTGCCCTGGATCAGCTTATCATAGTAGTCGATCAGGTAGCCGTAGTTATGGGCTTCCAGTCCGGTCAGGTAAGCTTCCCAGCTTTCATCGGTCACGCCGTTAAGCAGGGACTCAGCGCAGAAACCGTTGATGAAGTCAGACAGACCGTCGGTCATGAAGGTGAGCTCTTCGCTGATCTCAGCAGGGATCAGGACGCTGGGCGCGCGGTTGGCGAACACGGTAGAGAAAGCGCGCTCGGACAGGATACGGCGCACAGTGTTATGCGTGGTATCGGACATGTCATACTCAGCAGCCTTCACGAACAGAGGTGCACTGTTCTGATAGCCCAGGGTATTCGCACCGCTGTACTCCTTGCCGATCAGGTGTTCGTAACCGGCAGCCTTCATACCCTCGCAATAGGCCGCATAGCCTTCGGGATCGGTCTCGGAGTTCGGGATCTTCAGGGTATGATAGGAGAGGTTGTCCTTGTCGAGCCACTCCCAGATGACGCCTTCCGGTCCAAGCTGGACGTTCAGGGAATGAGTCGGCTCGCACCAGTAGTCATACAGCCGCATGGCGATCTCTACCTTGCCGGCTTCCTCAGCGCGCTTGGTGATGACCCAGCCGTCACGGTTCGCACGGATGGGGTTGTTCGGATAGATCGAGGTCTTGTATCCGTCAGCGGGAACGGGGATGAAGTAGTTGTACTCAAGCTTCAGATCGGTGGGGATATTGTTGTAGGGGCCCCAGGTCCAGAACACACCGACCTTGCCGGCGCTTAGGTTGGCATCCCACTGTTCCTTGGTCTGGGTCAGGCCCTCGATGTTCAGCAGGCCTTCCTGAGCCAGCTTGTGGAAGAACTCGAGGAATTCACGGTAGGCCTGGGTGTTGACAGCGCCGACGGCATGTCCGTCATCGGTCACGGTGTAGAGAGGCTCGCCGTTGTCGCCCAGGGCCAGGCCCCAGGAGGAAGCGAAGTACATGATGTCGCCGGCGTAGTTCGCGTTGCAGAAGTCGATCGGGATCTCGTCCTTTTCGCCGTTCATGTTCGGGTCGTTGTCGCGGAAGGCGACCAGCATGTTATAGAACTCATCCATCGTGGTGGGGACTTCAAGGTCGAGGTTCTCCAGCCACTGATAGTTCAGGTACTGGATGCCCTGCAGAAGGCCTGTTGCCTGCTTGGCGTTGTGTCCCATCAGGCCATAGATCTTGCCATCCGGCCAGGTGGTATACTCCTGCCAGTTGTCAACATATTTTTCAGCAAGCTCGTAATAGGTGGGGCAGTAGGTCTTGATCTCGTCCAGCGTATACGCATGGAACATGCCCGGGTTTTCCGTGATAATGGAATCACTGAAATGCATGCCCATGAAATACACATCGACCTGTTCGCCGGACAGAAGACCGGCCAGGGGTTCCTGATGGCTGCCTTCGGGAAGCTCAATGAAATTGAGTTTTACGTTCATTGCGGCTTCGGCATCCTTTGCCCAGGCACGTTCATTATAGGAGTTGGAAATGTCGGTCGCGCGGCGGATGACGGCGATCGTAAGCTCAACCGGTTCATCGGCCATCGCGATGCTGCCCATGGACAGGACCATGATCACAGCAAGAAGAAGGGACATAAGTTTCTTCATGGATAGGATACCTCCTTTTATTTTCAACAGGCGGACACTCTGCCTGCTGTTATCCTTTGAGAGAACCGATCATTACGCCCTGCACGAAGTACTTCTGCAGGAAAGGATACATGCACATGATCGGGATGGTCGAAAGCACGATCACCGCGTAGCGTACGATCTGGGACAGCTGGTTGATCAGGGCGGTCTCGTCAGCCTCGCCGTTTGCCTCGTTGCCGATGGACACGGTGAGCAGCTGCTTCAGATACAGCTGCAGAGGCTGCTTGTCACGGTCGGTCACATACACGAGCGCGTTGTAGTAGTTGTTCCAGTAGCCTACGGCCACATACAGCGAGATCACCGCGATGATCGCTTTGGAGAGGGGGAGAGCGAACTGGAAGAAGAACCTGCTGTTTGAACAGCCGTCGATGGCGGCCGCCTCACGCATTTCCTCGGGCAGCCCGGACTGGAAGTTCGTGCGGATCAGGATGATATTGTACACGCTGAAGGAACCGAAAAGGATCAGGATCCAGCGGGTATTCAGAAGGCCGAGCGTCTTGCAGACGATGTACATGGGGATCAGGCCGCCGCTGAAGTACATGGTGAACACGAACAGGGCCATGATGAGCCCGCGGAAGGGGAGATCCTTGCGTGAGAGGGAGTAACCTGCCGGTA
The DNA here is from genome assembly GCA_017544935.1 of Clostridia bacterium. Taxonomy (GTDB): domain Bacteria; phylum Bacillota; class Clostridia; order Christensenellales; family Aristaeellaceae; genus SFMI01. The sequence continues at coordinate 5,776 of JAFYDF010000139.1, read as the reverse complement.
GGCAGATGAAGAGCGCGAGCATTGTGCCGCATACGGTGTACATGATGGTGTTGCCGTAACCGCGCCAGAGCTGGGGCTGGTTGAAAGCGTACTTGTACGCGGCAAACTGGATGTCCCGCGGGATCAGGATAAAGGCTCCCGAGTTGACATAGGTTGGGCCTGAGATGGACGCGACCAGCGTATACCATACGGGATATGCGCACAGGATGCAAAGAATGATCAGGAAGAGATAAAAGACAAAGTTGACTGCTCTGTCACCAGCGCTCATGCGTTTCATGCTCTGCACCCCCTTTACCACAGACTGTTTCCGGACAGCCTGCCGGAAATCTGATTGACGATCGTCAGAAGTGTAAAGTTGATGACAGTGTTGAACAGATTGATCGCGGAAGAATAGCTGTAGCGCCTGTCTATCATGCCCATCTTGTAGATGTAGGTGGAAATGACTTCGGATACGCTTATGTTCATGGAGTTCTGCATGATGTACACCTTTTGGAATCCAAGGGACATCATGGAGCCGAAGCGCATGATCAGCATGATGGAGATGGTCGGAAGGATCCCGGGGATATCGATGTGCCAGATCCTGCGCAGTTTTCCGGCACCGTCGATCACGGCGGCTTCGTGCAGCGTGGGATCAATGCCCGTCAATGCCGCAAGGTAGATGATCGAGCCCCAGCCGACCTGCTGCCATACGCCTGACCAGACATATACGTGACGGAAGTATTTGGCCTGGCCCATCAGGTGGACCGGCGGATGGCCCATCCGCTGAATAAGACCGTTCACCCAGCCGGATTTCAGGGAGAACATGCAGCTCATCATGCCTACGAGCACTACGACAGAGATGAAGTGCGGGAGATAGGTGATCGTCTGGGCCACGCGCTTGAAGCGGCGGCTCGGGATGCTGTTCATGACCAGGGCGAGGATGATGGGCAGCGGGAAACCGGCAATCAGGTTATAGATCGTAATCGACAGCGTGTTCGTGACGACTGCCTTGAACTGCGGGGACCTGAAGAAATAGCGGAACCATTTTGTGCCCGCCCAGGGACTCCCCGTGATGCCGTCTGCGAAGTTGAAATTCTTGAAAGCGATCTGAATGCCATACATCGGCCAGTACTCAAAAAGGACCAGGTAAATGAAAGCAGGAACCAGGAACAGATAAAGGACACGGTTCTCCTTCATCATCTTCCAGGTGTGCGCCCGGTTTCTTCTCGCGAGCTCTTTTTTTGTATACCGACTCAGTGGATTTGGCTGCATCAAGTGCTCCCCCTTAGGCCGAACACGTCTGTATTTCTGCTTTGATTGTAGCTTCTGAAAGATGGAACATCAATTGGCGAAAGAGAATATTGGTTGAAATGTTAACCAAATACTACATAAAATGGCTGTTTTGAGGAAACTTGGACAGGGTTTTGCCTTGCTTGTTTTTTTCAACTCAGCTATACTTAAGGAAAGAAAAAAGATGGGAGGCTGACGGGAGATGGATGCGGATAATCAGGAAAAGACGCGTAAGATCAGACTGCCGGCAGCCCTGACCGGATATCTCGAAAAGCATACTCTGTTCATGCCCATCATTACGGCTTTCGTCAGTTTTATCGTTGTCGTGATCGCAGCACTTATCATCTGGTTTTCCACCAGCCTGAAAGCGTCCCTGGAAGAGACTGTATACGAAACGGCCAAGCATGAAACGGAGATCGCGTCTGACCAGCTCCGGATCACGCTCAAGGATTTTGACGCGATGTCAGGACCGCTGGGATTGATCAGCGCGATCGCTCCGGGGAAATACCATGGCAAAGAATACTATGCTTTTGAATCCATAAAGGCATACAATTCCTCATCCTATAAGTACGATAATCTGCTGTTCTACTATCCGAATGAGAAGATGATGCTGAGCGTGCTCGGCACGGCAGAGCTTCCTATTTTCTTTTACGATATAACGGAAGTGGACGCGTTCAGGGATATGCTTGAAAGCATCGCTTTTGAAAGGCTGGTCTCTACTGCTTCATATGGTGCACCGCTGAATAAAGCCCGGCTCCTGCTGATACAGCCGCTGCTGAATAAGGCAACAGCGATCTTTCTGCTTTCGGACAGTACGTTGGCTGACATGCTGGCATCAGGGCAGGGCACACAGGACAGCTTGCGGTTCATTGTCAGCGGTAACGGCACTGCACTGTGGAGCAGTGAAGTGGTCACTGACGAGGACCTTAGCCTGATCCTTTCCGGCCTGTCGTCAGGGCTTGAGCGCAGGCAGATCGAGCTGGGCGGGAAAAAGTATATATGTTCTGTTGCAAAGCTTGGGAATGATGCATCATTCATTGTGCTGGATGCGGTGAGCACGCGTTTCCATACGGTGGAGACTTCGATCATTGTACTGAGCCTTCTCTGCGCGATCCTGATCCTGCTTGGCATCAGCCTGCTGGTCTTCGGTACACGGCGTGCAGCTGTGCCGATCACGACCCTGGTGGATGACTTCCGCAGTGTACTGCCGGACAATGGGACCAATACGCTTAATACGATGGACATACTGCGGAATGCCTGCGCGCAGTACAGTGCCCTTGCGCATGAGAGAAGTGCTAACAGGGAACTGTTCTCGGATAAGCAGATGCATGATGCGTTTATCCTGCGCCTGATCTGCGGTCAGTATGCGGATGCTTCTTCGCGTGATAACCTCTGCAGCTGGCTGAATATCGATCTGCCGTATCCGTATTATTCTGCATGCCTGCTGCTGTTTGACGATCAGCCGGATGAAGCGAAAGGCGGGCAGCTCAGACACTATCTTGACAATATCAGACAGGAGAATCTGCGGTGCTATTTCTGCATGACACCGGATGGTCAGTCTGCGGTCGGCATGATCAATCTTGCTTCGGCTGACCCGGAGCAGGCGAGCATGTTTGGCGAGAAACTGTTAAGCGATCTGATGGCGATCAGTCCTGTCACGATTGGCCTTGGGTGCATCTATGACCGGCCGGACCTGATCGGACGCTCCTATCTGGAAGCGTGTGCCGCGATGGACCAACGCCTGATCAGGGGAACACACAGCTGTATCGTGTATAATGAAGCCCAGGTATCCGAGAACGAGAATGAGGCATATCCGAGGGAACTGCTTGACCAATATGTGACCTGTCTGCGTCAGTGGGATACCGCTGCTATTCAGCGTGAACTGAACAGCATCATCCAGTATATTCACGACAATAATCTCCCGCTCCAGCAGGTCAAGTGCATCTGCTTTGATCTGACATCGTCCTTTGTAAACGAATTCAACACAATGGGAAGTCTGACCGCTTCCATCCATGATATGGCGGCATTCGATGTTTTCAGTATTGCTGAATACACTTCCGTGACAGATCTGGCACAGAAGATCGTGGAGCTCTCCGGAACGATTGAAAACTGTATTGAAATGCGCAGGATCAGGAAACATGATTCAGTCGTAAACGGATGTCAGGCGCTGATCGAAGAGAATCTGTCTAACCCGCAGTTCTCGCTGAGCGTGCTGGCGGAGCATTTCGGTATTACGCAGCAGACCCTGCGTCGGCGCTTTAAGGAGACGACCGGGCAGACACTGAGCAGTTATCTGACCGCCAGACGGATCGAGCTGGCAAAAACACTGCTCTCTGAAACGAATCTGAGCATGAATGAGATCTGTGTTAAATGCGGGTATATCGATGTGTCCAGTTTTACCAAGCTGTTCAAATCTGAAGTCGGTATTTCTCCGGGAGCATATCGCGAAACGCATTCCGAAATCGAATAAGCTGTTTTCTGTACAACGGCCCGGGAGCTTTTGCTTTCCCGGGCTGTTTTAGCGTTAATTAGGTTATATTAGTCCTTTACGTATAGTTGGGAGAGCAGCCTGACATGTTCCTGACAGGGAGAAGAAATGCCTGTTGCGGATATTCACAAATCCGCTTATATTTCTATCATCGGAGCGTAATGAGATTACTCTTCCAATACATCCCATCTGTTCAAATTCACTTTATCTTTTTTATCTTACATGAGTAAGTTAATTAAGATAAAAGGGGCTGTCACGCTATAAGACAGCACCCTTATAAATGCGGAAAAGCCTTGAACTTACCCGATGGATCGGGCGGCAGCGCCTTCTTCCAAGGGATTGACATGGATCATGACATGCTTCACGTTCGGGTAGTTGGTTTCGATGTTCTGGTGTACACGTTCAGCAATCGCGTGCGCGTCGACCAGGGAGATGTCACGGTTGACCGCGATCTCCAGATCCATATAGATCTTGTTGCCGAACTGCCGCGTATGCAGCAGGTCGATCTGCTCCACACCGGGCTGCTCCAGAATGAAACTGCTGAGCTTTTGCTCGAAATCTTCACCGCAGGAAGTATCCAGCATTTTCGCGATTGCGTCCTTGATAATGTCATACGCGACCTTCAGGATCAGGATGCAGATGATCAGACTGGCAACAGGATCCATGAACGGGAAACCCAGCTTGGCCAGGCCGATACCGACGAAAGAGCCTACGGAAGAGATGGCGTCTGACCGATGATGCCACGCGTCCGCTTTGAAAGCGGAGGAGTCCATCTTCTTCGCGTAGTACATGGTGTACCAGAACATGCTCTCCTTGACGACGATCGACACCACAGCCGCGATCAGCGGCAGCACCGTTGGAATCTCCAGTGCTTCCTTTTCAAAGAAGAGGTTCCGGATTCCCGTATACCCGATCCCTATGCCTGTCCCGGCAAGGATCAGGCCCAGGACCAGGGAAGCGACGCATTCCAGACGTTCATGCCCGTAGGGATGCCGGGCATCTTCCTCCTGCCGGGACAGCAATACGCCGAAATAGGCAACGACGGTCGCGAATACATCGGACAGGGAGTGCACGGCGTCGGATACCATTGCGCCGGATTTGCCGATGATACCTGCAAAGAGCTTGAATGATGCCAGCAGGATATTTCCGAGTATTCCTACCCGTGAAAGCTTTCGGATGATTCTTCTTTCTTCCATAAATGATCTGCCTCTGAAAAAACATATCTGCCTGTGAATAGAAAAACAGCACATCCCGGAACAGATACTGTCCCGCAGATGCGCTGACGCTTTTCTCTGCTGTCGTTTTCACGACCCGGCTACATACCAGATGGGGTATTGCCTGCTCAGTTTGTACTGTAGATGGAATGCTTTGCAGTACAAGCAACGAAGAAATTATACCATTATGTTCGCGTTTATGTCAATTTTCCTGAGCTTTTCGTAGGGCACCACACTCGAAATCTGAATGTACGCCCATACAAACAGTTTTCACCGGCACGTGGCTTTAGTAGTCAAACTGCCTGTAATACCTGCGGATGGACAGGGGATGGCGCAGGAACAGTTCGAGATACGCGTCCACACGGTTGTTCACGCCGTGCATGACCAGGTGCGAGATCGTGCCCCGGTATTTTTCGCTGATGCCTGGCAGTTCGAAAGCCCTTGTATCTATGATCGTATAGTTCCCGCATACCTTGGGCAGGAAGCGCGCGACACGCTCGGCCAGGGGGCGTTGGGCGTCCTCGCCCATGAACAGAGTGACGGGCGTGTCCCGGACGATGATCTCCTGCATGCCGTGGAAGAACTCAGCGCAGGAGATGGACTTCGTGCGGATCCACAGCTGCTCTTCCCAGTAGCACATGCCGTAGGAATAGGTGGCGCCGTACTGGTTGCCTGCGCCTATGAAATAATGCGGCAGGTCCGGCCTCGCCTGGACTTCGGCAGCCTTCCTGCGGGCAAATTCAAACGCCCATTCATCGGAAAGCTTTTCCACATCGGCCAGGTCCTGTGCCAGATGGGCTTCCAT
>JAFYDF010000138.1 GCA_017544935.1 Clostridia bacterium | reverse complement strand
GGAACAGTCCCTGGATGTTTGAGCCGGCTGCCTGCTGTGCCATACCCATACCCATGAAGGCCGACATGGCGCCGTTTTCATTCTTAGCAGCATCGCGCATGGCCTGGGCAGTCGCACCCGCAAGTGTGGCAGCCGCCATGTTCGGATCACGCAGGGCAGCACTGCTCTGCAGGTTTTTGATCATGTCCTCGTCTTCCTTGGACGCCGTTACGGAACTGACGCCAAAGGAAACGATCTCCACGCCGCGCAGGTTCGCCCATTTCTCGCTCAGCACATCATTGAGCGCGTCAGCGATCTCGGTCGTGTGTCCGGGCAGTGCACTGTAGCGGATGCCCATTTCGGAAATGCGGGCGAAAGCCGGCTGCAGGGCCGTCAGCAGTTCAGTCTTGAGCTGGCCGTCCAGCTGCTCGCGGCGGTACAGGTCTTCCACATTGCCGCAGACATTGGTATAGAACAGCATCGGGTTGATGATACGGTAGCTGTATTCACCGAAGCAGCGGATAGAGATATCCACATCCAGCCCGATGTTCCGGTCTACCACACGGAAAGGTACCGGGTTAGGCGTGCCGTACTTGTTGCCAATCAGTTCCTTGGTGTTGAAGTAGTACACGCGCTGATCCTTGCCCGCCTGACCGCCAAAGGAAAGTCGCTCAAAAGTGATCTTGAGGATCTCCTTCAGCTTATCTGTGCTGAAGGGGCCGTAGAAGATGCTCGGTTCAGCATCCTTATCATAGATATATTCACCGGGTTCCGCGCAGAACTCGACGATCTTGCCCTGGTCGACGATCATCGCACACTGGCCGTCAGCAACAGCGATCACAGAGCCTTCGGAGATAACATTGTCATCTTCCCAGCGGCTGCCGCCGAAACGGTTCTTCGTTTTCTTCTGTGCCTTGGCTGCCAGCACGTTCTCAGTCATGCTGTCCACATAGAAATACTCTTTCCACTGGCTGGCCAGCGTCCCGCTCAAGGCATTCAAACCTGCATTCAAAAGACCCATAACTCATCTTCCTTTCTGCATCGGCCCTCTGGCGGGTCCGTGCGATCCGTTTTGCTGTGCGACACGATGCCGCGTCTCAGTTGTGTATAGAAAGCGATCCTCCCGTACTGTAAGATACAGGGAATGCGGTTTCACATAATTCTGCGCGTTTGAAATCTTCTTTGCCGTGTTCAGCTTGCGTTTCATGCTGCTTACCACAGCCAGTGCAATGATCAGTGCAATGGTCGCCACGACGATGATACCTGTCGTGCCATACTCGCTGTCGCTCAGGTAGTAATCCGTCGAATCGGAATCAAAGGTCATGTAGAAGTCGCTCAGCAGCGCAGTGATCCAGGTATTTGTCATCAGATCACCCCCGATCCAATCAACCAGCGCAGGAGCAGATAACCTGACCCAAAGCATCCCGCGAACACGCCCAGAAACCAGGCGATAGCCTTGCCCTTGTCATAAGGTACATCGCAGGTCAGGCGTCCCGTCTGGCCGTTGATCGCAAAAGTGAAGATTTTCTTTTCACCCTTGATCTGCTTTTCTGTAGTGATCAGCCAGATCGGCATCAGAACGGGTGTAACGTGTCCGCCATGCGCGTTGACGGAACTCGAGCGTCTGGAAACACTGGAATATCCCCCGACCGTCGAGCTCATCTCTGACTCGATCGTGACCTTCATCCGTTCCGCAGCCCGATCCTCGCATTCCTGGGCATCAACATCCGCGCGGTCTGCCAGAGCGCCGGCCAGCACTGCCGGCTCGAACGGTACCGCATCATCCACATTATAAGGCTCAAGGGATTCAGTAATGCTGTCATCCATCTTGCGGCTGCCGTCCACAGGCAGGTCTTCGAAGTACAATGTGCCGGCACGGCGTACCAGGTAATGGTCCGTCCGGATAATCTCCCAGTCGCCCTGACGGGAATAATGCTTTTTCTCGGCATTGAAGGTCATGTCTGCATATGCCTCGCAGTCGAACAGCCAGTAAGGCACATACAGTTTCCGTATCTCGGCAATACGGTTCTTCGTTTTAAGGAAAATATTAGGCATCAGGCGCTTGCCTGTAAAGAATTTCTGGAATATCTCAACAGCCTGTTCCTTTGTGATGCGGAACGGGACCACTTTCTGCGGACGTACACCCGCATCGATTTCCTGAGGCAAAATAGCGGGGCTTCCGCAATATGCGCACTCGGTCGCCGTAGTCGTGGAATCGGTCATGAGCTCGGCACCGCAGTTCTGGCATACATACGAACTGATCGCTTCGATTTCCTCGTCCGTGAACTGTTCATCCGGCTGCACGAAATCAATGGACGACTGCGAACCGGTCGCTTCGAGGGCTTCGATATCCTGCAGGTCAAAAGAGTTCCCGCAGGAAGCACACTGCAGGCGGCGGCTCGCTCCGTCATAAGCCAGTGACGCTCCGCAGCATGGGCATTTATACGTCAGTGTACTCATGGTCTGAACCGCCCCCCTTCTCCGTATATCGTTCCAGTCAGCACATAGGCCGGGAACTGCTGTCGAGCAAAAGAAATCCTATTCAGTTTCTTTCACCGCATAACGGATTTATTATACATTTTCCGGTTGGTTTTTGCAATAAAAAAAGCTGTGCGGAGGTCTCTGAGCTCCACACAGCATTTACAATAATAATCAGTCTTCGACGCAGACGTGCCAGTTTCCGTACGGATCCTTGATTGCACCGGACTGGATACCCGTCACTGTATCATACAGTTTCTGGCTCACGGGTCCGATACCGCCATCGCCAACCGTCATGACATCATCTTCATAGCGCAGACGGCCGACAGGAGAAATAACAGCAGCAGTGCCGGTGCCGAAGCACTCCTCGAGCGCGCCGCTCTTCTGGGCAGCGATCAGCTCATCTACCGAGATACGGCGCTCTTCGACCTCATAGCCCCAGTCGCGGCACAGCGTGATGACGCTGTCGCGGGTAATACCGGGAAGGATGCTGCCCGACAGCATGGGCGTTACGATCTTGCCATTGATCTTGAAGAAGATGTTCATGGCGCCCACTTCTTCGATATACTTGCGCTCCACGCCGTCCAGCCACAGCACCTGGCTGTAACCGGAATCATGTGCCTTGACCTGAGCGATCAGGGAAGCGGCATAGTTGCCGCCTGTCTTGGCAAAGCCGATACCGCCGCGTACAGCGCGGACATACTCATCCTCGATCCAGATCCCGACAGGATTCAGGCCGGATGCGTAGTATGCGCCTGAGGGCGACAGGATGATCATGAACAGGTAGGTCTTGCTGGGTGCCACGCCCAGGAACTCGTCTGTGGAAATGACGAAAGGACGCACATACAGCGAAGTGCCGGGAGCGCTGGGGATCCAGTCCTGATCAACAGAGACGACTGCCTTGACCGCCTGGACAAAGTCCTCTTCGGGAATGCGCGGGATGCACAGACGGTCATTGGACCTGTTCGCGCGCTTGGCGTTCATGTCAGGACGGAAAAGATAAGCTTTGCCATCGGTACCTTTGTACGCCTTCAGACCTTCGAACATCTCCTGGCCGTAATGGAAGACCATGGCCGAGGGATACAGCGAGATCTTCTGGAAGGGCACGATGCGCGGATCATGCCAGCCCTTGCCCTCGGTATAGTTCATGATAAACATATGGTCGGTAAAGATCTTGCCAAAGCCCAGCGGCTTGTCGGCAGCCGGCTTCGGAGCCGGATTCTGCGTGCGCTCAATACGGATGTTCAACATGGTCATTTCCCTCCTTCATATTCAAAGCCAAGGCGAAGTGCTTCCAGGTTCTTTTCAAGCAGATCGGCATGCCGTGCCGATACGACCTTTTTCATTGCCTCTCCGATCAGTTCCTTGGGAATGATCCCCGTTTTTGCGATCACATGTCCCATGAGGATCATGTTCGCCAGCGTATCATAGCCGTTCTCGGATGCCATGGCGGTCGCGGGAATCGGCCATACATTCACATCGGTGCGGCGGACCTGGCGCTGGATCAGCGAGCTGTCCACAAAGATATCCGCGCCGGCTGGCGCCGCGTCCTCATACTTATCGAGCGAGGGTAGGTTCATGGCGATCAGGACATCGGGACGGTCCACGATCGGCGAACCAATCTGGCTGTCGCTCAGAATAACGGAACAGTTGGCTGTGCCGCCGCGCATTTCCGGGCCATAGGAAGGCAGCCATGAAACACAGCGCCCCTGCAGAAGCCCGGCATAGGCAAGGAACTTGCCGGCAAACAGGATGCCCTGTCCGCCGAAACCCGCGATCAAAACCTGCGTCGTGCTCATTTTGCCGCCTCCTCACCGAATTTGTCCTTGAAGACGCCCAGCGGATAATATGGGATCATGTTGTCCTGCAGCCAGTCAAGCGCTCCCTGCGGGGTTTTGCCCCAGTTCGTGGGACAGGTGGAAAGCACTTCGATCAGGGAGAAGCCTTTCCCCTCCACCTGGTTGCGGAAAGCCTTTTCGATTGCCTTCTTGGCAGCGCGTACGTTCTTGACGTTATTGACTGCAACGCGCTCCACATATCCGGTACCGTCCAATGTGGCCAGCAGTTCGCAGATGCGCACGGG
>JAFYDF010000137.1 GCA_017544935.1 Clostridia bacterium | reverse complement strand
TTTTCGGTCTTATAATAACCCAGCTTATAGAGACGCTCCTTCATATCCTGTACGTCATTGCCCGTGCTGCCAGATGACAATGTACGGTATTCAGCCACGGCTCCAACAGTCAGGCAAATGCACATCAGGAATGCCACGCACGCAATAAAGCGCTTTATTCTCATTTACTTCAACCACTTTCCCGCACTCAGGCTCTCGCCGTTAAAGAATTCATCGACGAACTCCATGCGCTGCTTCATATAATCATACATATAGGCCAGTTCTTTTTCCTGGTTGAACGTGAACGTCTTGAACTTCGGCCAGGCCGTTTTCTCACGTTCCCAGACGCCGGTAGCATCGAGCTGGTCATAATACTGCTGGAAGAGCCCCATGATATGCTCATAGGAATACGTAGTATCCTTCAGCTGTGCCCATTTCTCACGGCACAGGGTGCAGAACCCGCCGGCATCCGTGCGTACGAGACGTTCAAACAGGTGATTGCTGCTAATGATCGTAACTTCGCGCTTTGTCGCATCATTACGGCGGCCGAAAGACCCGTCCACATCCCAGGGAATCAGGCGCCAGCGCGGATCCTTAGTACAGTCATCCATGACAAAGTACAGATTCTTGATCATGTTGCCTGTTGCGCCGATGGCTGTCACATACACGTAATAATCAGCGAAGTTATCGATATCGATATATTCCCCGATATGCGCGGCAAACTCCTCATCGTTGGACTTGCACACAAACTTCAGGAAATCATAGAACTCCTTCCAGTCAGCCTTTGTCATATCTGCAGGCTTCGGATACTTGAGCTCCATGTTGTACCAGATCTCATTGTTGCCGGGTTCCTTCTGGCCAAGCTTTGTGAAGTCCATCATGTTGACGCCGCCCGCTTCGCTCTGCACTGAGCGCACGATGCGCCCGTCTTCCTTGTCGATATCCACCTGCTTGCGGTCCAGGCGTTCCGTCAGCCGGTACAAGCCCAGATAACGACCGCGCATGTATACCTCGCAGAACTCACCGCTGATTGCACCGGAGCGGTTCGGGCTCCAGGGCAGCCGGTAGAACTCATCCCACAGCTGCATCGCAACGGTATTGCGCAGACGGATCTGGTCGTTCATGGCACCACAGAGGATCCAGTCTTCGTCCTTACGCATACCCAGAAGCGAAAGCTTTCTCTGTTCAGTACGCGCATCGTCTGCCCATACATGCACGGTAAAGTTATGCTTATCATAGTTCAGTGAGCTCTGCCCGCGGTATCCGATCGTGATCAGCATTTCTGTCATGTACGCTTCTGCGCCATGCTTCTCATAATCCGGATCCCAAATCTGCATGGTACCCTTGACCTGATTCGCATACAGGTCGGAGCCTTTGTAATCAACAATGACCAGCGGTAGTGTCGTCAGCTGCATGTGCAGTACGCTACGCTTGTTTTTACTCGCCAGCTGCACGGTGATATCCTTGCCGATCTCGACAGCAGCTCCCTGCTCCTTCGTAAGCAGCTGGCCGTTGACTTCAATCGTTGTCCAGTCCGCGCCGTACGGAAAATCGACCACGATCTCACTTGCGTCCGGGCTGACAGGGCACAGATAGGTCACTGCAGATCCTGTCTGCGAAGCCTTGATCACTTGCTGGCCATTGACGAGCGGCACAGTCAGGTCACGCGAATAAGTGCGCCCGTCCTTCACATAATGCTTGTTCCCGTTCGTGGGTGTATTATCGCCCAGGACAAGCGTGACAGACGCTCCTTCCGCAAAAGCAGCGCATGCGGCCGACAGCAGCAGGAGCAGCAGCAGCGCGCACAGCCAACGGATGATTTTCAACGTGTTCCCTCCCTGACGCAAAGCCGGTATTAATGAGCCCTATACGCAAAAAGGCGAGGGAGAGTCTCTCAGCCCTCCCTCGGATTGATCTGTTTATTTCTTCGTGATAACGCCAACAGCCACGTCCTGCGTGCCCTTGGAATTGATAGTCTTGCCATCTGCGGACACAGAGATGCTGCCGCCTTTGATCGTGACATCCTGCTGGCCCTGGATCGCGTCATCCCCCGCCGTGATCGAGAGATTGCCGCCCTCGATATACACGAAGCCCTTGCCGGCATCTTCTGCGTTCTCAGCCTTGATGGCGTCCTTACCGGCTTCCAGTACAATGGTGCCATCCTTGATGGCAACAGAATCATTGCCCTTGAGTGCATTCTTAGGCGCTGTTACTGTAATCGTGCCCGACACGATTCTCAGATCATTCTTCGTACCAATGCCGTTGTTATTGAGACCAGTCACAGTCAGAGAGCCGGTACCATTGATGCTCAGGTCATCACGGGAGCATACGCAGGCATTGGGTTCCTTTTCAAACACACGGGTATATACCGCAGCGTCCGTAAAGCTGTTCTCGCTGCCGGGAGCCAGGGTCAGGCCAACCTTGTCAGCGCAGATCACATACAGCGGTGCAGAGTCCGTGCAGGTCAGGTTCAGGCCGTTCAGCACCAGCTGGACCTTATCCTCCTTGGTGACCTCGACTACGATCTGTCCGTTTGCGCAGGTACCGGAAAGCAGGTAGGTACCCTTTGCACTGATATATACGGTCGTCCCATCTACAGAGACGCCGCTGCCATTCACCAGAACACCCTCATCACTGAAAGTAATGGTCACGGCTTCAGTCCAGTTGTCGCGCTGGTCAAACTTTGTGAATACGTCCGAATAATCGGCAGCAAATGCACCGGCACAAAGCAGTGCCAACACCGTCATAAAGGCTACAAGCTTCTTCATTTTGAAAGCCCTCCTTGCCCAGATTCTTCTTGGAATATCATAGCATCCACGTACAAAAATTGCAAGCGTTCCTAAGCCAGTGCGCTGTAAACAAAGCGTGAACAAAACATGTTTTTATTCGTCATAGACTGGAATCGGTTCATTCCAGTCGATCCAGATAAAGACCGTATTCATGTTACCCGCCATCACATAGCCCCAGTCATAATCCTCCCTGGTGCCGGATGCACAGTCGCCGCCCGTAAACTCAGACCTTATACCGCTGTCCAGACCGAGCCGCTCACAGTTAAGTGTGGCATCCTTGACTTTGGTCCACTCGCCATCGCGTTCGGCGAATGACCCGTCAATGGTTATTCTATCGATCTTTCCGTCTATGTCGACCTGTATATAGACCTTCGTCTGGTTAGCGGAAGTGTACCTGACCCAGTAGCTGCCGTCCTTCTGTGGCTCGGCTTCCTGGGCCAGTGTCAAACTGACTCCACTGAGAGCGGCGATCTCCTCTGCAAGCATCTTCGCCTTATCCTTATTGCTGTTTTCCACCTTCACAACCCTGGTCCTGACCGGATCCTCACCACGGAGTTCCCGAAGCCTGCCCTCACCTTCTTCCAGGACTGTGCGGATATAGGAGCGGTCGGTCAGAACCGTCTGGAACTTTGAGGTCTTCAGGTCATAGTCTGTAATGGTCGCTGAGAACTCCAGCAGGATCCCGTTATCAAGCGATCCCTCAAGCTCCCCAAAATCTGTTCCTTTATCTCCCAGATTGATATCATAACCAGCCTGGCCCCAGCTGACCCTGCGGCTGGCGTTGTCGAACACGAACTTGCCTTCTTCCACATGCCAGGTCCGCCGTACAGAAGGTCCGAACGTCGTATAATCATCCATATGCGATGTCGTGTAAAAATACAGCACATCATCCAAGATGAACAGTCCGGCCTTCATGCTCCCGTAACCAAGCCCGTAAAACTCGGCAGCGACCTCAATGCTGTCCGTCTCCTGGACCGTATAGCGATCGATCATCCGCCAGTTATCTGGATTGATCTCGACCCAGCGGCTCATGCTCTCAAGCATCATCTTCCGGATGTCCGGAACTCCCCGCGTGTCAGAAAGTACGTTGGCGACGGAAGGCGCTGCTGTTTCATCGTCCGGCCGTGCGTTATACTGCATGGTATAGAGCTTCGCTCTGAGCACAATTGCGTTTGATTTCTTGTACACCGGCTCAAGCGCAGTCGTTTCGATAGGCGCTGTATCGAGGAAAAGCACCAGCATGTCGTTGATATTATCCCCGTCAAAGTCCCGAACGATCGCAGAGACAACACCTGTCCCTCTTTCGTCCGTCTTATCATCTTTGTACTCGGCTATCCGATCCGCCATATCGCCCTTCTCACTGCTGACCAGCGAAGCAACCGGCCAGGACATCGTCCCTGTTTTTGCCCAATGGGCTTCCGGGATGATCTCCTGTTCCAGATAGCGATAGTAGATCTCATTACCGGTGCACAGGATCCTGTCGACATCCCCGTAGATCTCAGACAGGACCTCATTCTTTGTATCAAACCATTTTTCGATCTCCGTGCGGCTCGGGTTGTCTCCCGCACCGAGAGAGAAAGTGAGGAAGCCGCCATCGTTCAGTACAAGCTCCTCGGCACAGTACTCACCGCGCATACAGGCCAAGAGATAGAACTGCATAAGCGGGACCGCTTTCTGCGCGCCCTTGATGCTGCCCTTTTCATATGCCGGGATATACCCGTAGGATGATATCTGCGTACGCAGTGCGTCCGCAATCGTGGAAAGGCACTACATCTCCGCATAGCGGTTATATGTATTCGTCGTGCCGAACAAAAGATCCCCTGACAGGATTATGGACTTGTAAACGACCTTTGCGATGCTGTATCCGGGAATGAACGCGTTGGTCACAACATTCTTCATGCCCTTGACGAACGGAAGCATATCCTCGGCGAATTCATCTCCGCTCTCTTCCATGAAAGCGATCAGCGTATTCACGAAAAGCCCGCTTTTGAACGCTTCCGCAGTCGTATCGATCATAAAGCTGCCGATATCTCCGCCAAAGATCAGGTTCCTGGCTTCCGTGATCAAAGGAAGGATCCGGTCCACCGCTTTCTGCAATTCCTTGTCATCCGTATTCTTCCGAATCGTATTCAAGAGCAGGTAGGCATTATTGTAATTGTCCGCTGCATCCCTGTACATCTCATACTCGGCCAGCGAATCAATAGTCACATTCACGATACCATCCCCGGCATCCACCAGGCTGAAGCCGATCTCCTCGACTGTGCTGAGTTCGCCCATGGTCACAACATCCAGGCCGATCTTGACGAAATCCTCCGTATACTGCGGAAATGCTTTCAGGGTATCATAGTCCGACAGCGTCTTCCCTGCCTGAGAAAAGCCCTGCGACTGCATGACAATGAGCATGAGCAGGATGCGGATATAATTATCATCATCCGCCTTCTGTTTCAGCGCGTTTGAGCCGATATTATCCGCAAACCAGGCTGCAGCAGCATTGTTTTCCCGAATATTCGTCAGCACATTTTCATAGCTGTAAAGCTCCGGTGACGTAAAGTACAGCGAGTCTCTGTCCCACAGATCATAATAACGGCCGTGTACCATTTTCTCATACAGGCTCGTATCCTGCACAAGCACCTGCCGTGGTGCCTCGGCGTCATAAATAGAACGGATCCCGTCATACAAGCTGACCCGATCATCATTGCTGGTCGCTTGAGCACTGCCCGTTCCTGCAAGAATGCCAAAGAACAGGGAGACAGCAGCTGCAAGCGCCATAGTTTTCAGAAAATGCCGTTTCATCTCAATCGCCTCTCTCAGTCAGAAAGATTTGCTTTCTACATATATTTTATTGCATTCCGCCGTTGAACAGAAAAAATATCCGTGTTATACTGTCTGCATTCCGAATTCAGGAGGTCTCGCATGCTCACTAAGCTGAAAGCGATGTTCACGCCCCGGGATATGAGTCAGGGCACGCCCTGGAAACGCATCGCCGAGTTCGCTTTTCCCATGCTGCTGGGCAACTTCGCGCAGCAGCTTTACAATACTGTAGATGCCGTGGTCATCGGCAACAGCCGCTGGGGCTACACAGCACTTGGAGCTGTAGGAAATGCCATGCCCGTTCTGAACCTGCTCCTTGCACTGTTTGTAGGCATATCGACCGGTGCCGGTATCCTGGTCGCTCAGTTTTTCGGTGCTCGTAATCAGGAAGGTCTCAGCAAGACGGTCGGCAACTGCATAACCGTTACTGCGATCGCCAGTATAGTCATCATGATCGTCGGTCCCCTGATCACCGGCCCTCTGCTGCGTGCCGTAGGCACCCTGCCCAGCATGTATGAAGGCTGCCGTGACTACCTGAACATCTTCTTCGTAGGCATTGCAGGATTTTTCTACTATAACATTCTGGCCGGTGTGCTCCGCGGTCTGGGTGACTCGCTCTCAGCCCTGGGCTTTCTGCTGATCACTTCGATCCTCAACATCTTCCTGGACCTGGCTTTTGTTGACCGCATGGGCGTAGCCGGTGTCGCGCTCGCGACCGTGCTTGCTCAGTTCATTTCCGCCATTCTGTGCTTTATCAAGCTCCTGTCGCTGAAAAAGCTGTTCGTACTGCATAAGGCAGATCTGAAACCCAATAATTTCTATCTTTCCAGGATCATCCGCCTTGGAATCCCGTCCGGCCTCAACCAGGCGCTTTTCTCACTGGCAATGATGGTCGTACAGCGTCTGATCAACAGCTTCGGCGATGAGATGTTCATCGCATGCAATGTCATGGTCATGCGCGTCGACGGCTATGCCATGCTGCCCAACTTCAGTTTCGGCCAGGCCATGAGCACATATGCCGGACAGAACCTCGGCGCACGCAAGCTTGACCGTCTGAGCAGTGGTACCCGTCAGGGTCTGATCATGTCCCTGGTCACCGCACTCGTTCTGACACCGTTGGTCCTGCTTTTCGGGCCCACACTCATGCGCCTGTTCACGCCTGAGCAGGCACTGATCGATCTTTCCATGAACATGATGTATATCCTGGCAGTCGGATATGTCGCCATGTCTGTCACACAAGTGCTCTCCGGTGTTATGCGCGGCGCTGGCGATACCATGACCCCGATGTGGATCACAATGGGTACGACCATCGGACTGCGTCTGCCGCTGGCCTATGCGCTGGTAGCGATCACCCGCAATGCGGGTGCCGCCCTGATCACTCAGCAGCGGATGGTTTTCATCTCTCTCCTGATCAGCTGGCTGATCGGCATGCTTGTCACGATCTTCTTCTACTGGCGCGGTGTCTGGAAGAAGAAGCAGGTCCTGCCCCTGGAACGTGAGATCGCCGGAAACTGAATACTGTTACCCCTTTTTATCCAATGCCTCGCGCATTGCTCGTCCGACCGCCGCTTCTCCGCGGCGGCCGGCGTTGTTTTGGCGGAGGATCTCTTCAATTTCGACCTCAGCCGCTTCCACATCGTCACGGAATTCCTGCGCTGACATGCGCAGCGCGCCGCCGCCGAGAATGATCAGCTGCTCGAGCGCGTCGCTCGTTGCCACACGCACGCGGTGTTCAGGTGCGATAGAACGGATCGTCCGCTCGATATAATTATCCGCAGTCTCTGCCTCCCGCGTATAGACGAGATGGATCCCCTTATAGTCTTCCTGTGCGCCGACGCCGCCGGACACCTTATAGGCATCGAACACAAGGATCAGCTCACACGGGCGTACACCCCGATAATTGCACAGAATATCCATGAGTGCCTGGCGCGCCTGTTCCAGGCTGCGCTGGGAGAGTTCCTTGAGGTCCTGCCATGCAAAGATGATATTATATCCGTCAACCAGCAGGTATTCCATCTGCGGCTTTTTTGTTTCGATCGGGCGTGCGTTCACGGTCGCCTGCGTCTGACGTGCGGGCGCGCGCTCGAGCCGCGTCTTTACCGGCCCGTATGTGCGTTCAAAGATTGCCCGCAGCTGCTCATCGCCCACGGCAGTCCGCGGCGCGGCAGGCGCAGGTGCCGCTGTCTCGACAGGTGCAACCATGACTCCGGTCTGGATATGCATCATGGCAGGTGCATCCCGCCACGACACAGTATACCCCGCACCGTGAGAACAGAATACGGAATCCGCGGGGTTCTCGGTATCTCGCTCGGGATCATAGGCGATTTCTTCGATCACGCGCTCCTGCTCACGGCAGGGCGCGTACCCACGCAGTGTGCACAGAAGCCTGCCCTGGCCGTGTGCGTATGCTGCAACATCGCGTGCATAATGCTGTGCCGCAGCCACAGGTGCCCATGCATTGAGCAATGTACAGTCAGGCAGCGTCTCAGGTGCATCAAACCCGCCGCCCATCTGTGTGATATCATTCATGGCACGCCCGACACAGTCAGCGGGCAGCTCAAGGCGCATGTTATACCAGGGCTCGAGCAATATGCTTCGCGCCTGCATGAGCCCCTGGCGCACAGCACGGTAGGTTGCCTGGCGGAAATCCCCGCCCTCCGTATGCTTAAGATGCGCGCGTCCGGCGATCAGCGTGATCTTCATATCCGTCAGCGGCGAACCGGTCAGTACGCCGCGGTGTGTCTTTTCCATGAGGTGTGTCAGAATCAGGCGCTGCCAGTTCCGGTCAAGATCATCCTCCGATACCGCTGTCGCGAACCGCATCCCGCTGCCCCGTGGCCCGGGTTCGAGCAACAAATGCACTTCAGCGTAATGTCGCAGCGGTTCATAATGTCCTACGCCTTCGACAGCTTCCTCGATCGTCTCGCGATACAGGATCCCGCCGGCGTCAAAGGTCACCGCAAGTCCGAACCGATCCTTCAGCAGCCGCTGCAGGACTTCGAGCTGAACTTCGCCCATGAGCTGCACACGGATCTCGCGCAGTGCCGCGTTCCACAGCACATGCAGCTGCGGGTCTTCTTCCTCCGGCACCTTCAGTTTCTGATGTGCCGCATATGGGTCCGTACCCTGCGGCAGGCAAACCCGGTATGCAAACACCGGTGTAAGCAGCGGTGTGTCCGCAGCGCTTTCCACGCCGAGCCCATCCCCTGCCTGCGTATACTCAAGTCCCGTTGCCGCGCACAGTGTGCCGGCCGGTGCCTCGTCGATCAGGCGGAAGCGTGATCCCGAGTACACGCGCAGCTGATTGATCTTCTCGTCCGCATCGCCTATGCGAAGGACTGTTTTTGTCCGGAGTGTACCGCCTGTAATCTTCATCCAGGTCAGGCGCGCACCCTGCGGGTCATGGCTGATCTTATACACACGTGCAGCAAACTCAGCGCCATACTCAGCATGCGGCATATATGCACACAGCGTGTCCAGCAGCGCCTCGATCCCCTTGAGCCTCAATGCAGAACCAAACAAGCAGGGAAAGATGAGGCGCTTCGCAACCATCCGCGCGGCCTCCTGCTGCGGGACACTGCCTGTCTCAAGAAACGTGTTCAGCGCCTCTTCGCCGCAGGCTGCAATCTCTTCGTCACGCCCCGGGTCCGTCCAATCGATGCATGCATCACTCAGGCGTGTCTTGATCCCGTGCATCAGGACCGTACGGTCTGTTCCGGGCTGATCCATCTTATTAATGAAAAGAAACACGGGCACACCGTAAGCCTGCAGCAGCCGCCACAGGGTCAGTGTATGTCCCTGCACGCCGTCCGCACCGCTGATGAGGAGCACCGCGCAGTCCATAACGCGCAGCGCGCGCTCTGCCTCGCCCGAGAAGTCAACGTGACCGGGAGTATCCACAAGCGTGATCTGCGTGTCATGCCAGATCAGCTCAGCCTGTTTTGAGAATATGGTGATCCCGCGCTCGCGCTCCTGCGTGTCTGTATCCAGGAACGCGTCACGGTGGTCCACCCTGCCCACACGGCGCAGCGCGCCTGCCGCATACAGCAGGGCTTCCGACAGGGTCGTCTTGCCCGCGTCAACGTGCGCTACCAGCCCTACATTCAGCCGTCTGGCCATTCGTGCCGCGCCTCCTTTTTCCCGATTTGCTCCAGTATATCATTTTTGAGCAGACTCTTCAACGAAAAGGCATCCCCCGCGACAATCCAGACATTCGGGAGCGGTATTAATACACTTTTCGTTGCAGTCACCCGGAATGCGTGATATAGTGTACGCGTATCAAAGAAACCCGCCGTGAAGCAAGGAGGTAAACCATGAACAACAATGCATACCAGACTCAGCGCCGCGCACCCAACAAGAAGCTGATCGGAGGCGTAGCCCTCGCCTGTGTGATCGTCATCGCGGCCGCGATTCTCTACGGTACCTGCACCTCCATCGTGCCCACCGGCTACACGGGCATCCTGACCACGTTCGGCCGTGTCGCCGATTACACTCTGGACGCAGGCTTCCATCTGAAGAGCCCCTTCCAGAAGGTGACACTGATGGATAACCGTGAACAGAAGAATTCGTTCAAGACCGAAGCCTTCTCGAGCGACATCCAGCAGGTAAACATTGTCGGCTCGATCAACTATAACATCAACAAGACCACGGCCATGAACCTGTTCAAGGATGTAGGCACCGGATATTTCAACACTCTGGTATCCCCCCGTCTGCTGGAGAACATGAAGGCTGTCTTCTCGAAGTACACCGCTGAGGAGCTCATCTCCTCCCGTGACCAGCTCTCCATTCAGACCCGTGAGGTCCTGTCCAGTGAGATGAGCCGCTATGGGATCAACATCATCAGCGTATCCATCGAAGACATCGACTTCGCAGACGCGTTCACTGACGCGGTCGAAGCCAAGCAGGTCGCGCAGCAGAGCAAGCTGAAGGCTGAGATCGAGCAGGAGCAGGCCACCATGGAAGCGCAGCAGGCTGCCGCACGTAAAAAGATCGCTGCCGAAGCGGAAGCCAACGTCCAGAAGATCAATGCTGACGCCGCTGCCTACGCGATCCGCGCCGAGGCTGAAGCCAAGGCTGAAGCCAACAAGCAGATTGCCGAGTCCGTTACCGAAGACCTGATCCGTTACAATGAGGTCTCCCAGTGGAACGGCCAGCTGCCCACCTACGTGGCTGGCGAAGGCGCGCAGACCATGCCCATTCTGAACATGGGGAATTAAGCACACATCCATCGGGCGCCGGGAACCATCCCGGCGCCTTTTTTTGCGTTCATGCCTTGCGTTTTGGACTGTGAGTCACTATACTGTGAATAACAAGCAAAACATACAGAAGTGTTTAAAATATCAGGAGGGCTTTATCATGGCCAAGATTACATTCATGGGTGCCGGCTCCAGCGTGTTTGCGAAGAACGTGCTGGGAGACTGCATGGTCTCCCCCATCCTATACGACAGTGAAATCGCCCTGTACGATATCGACCCGGTGCGTCTGGACGACAGCCGGCGCATGCTCGATGCGATCAACAACAATAACGGGAACAAGGCGACCATTAAGTCATACCTGGGTGTAGAGCAGCGCAAGGATGCACTGCGCGGTGCGGACTATGTGGTCAATGCGATCCAGGTCGGCCTCTATGAACCCTGCACAGTGACTGATTTCGAGGTTCCCAAGAAGTACGGTCTGCGCCAGACCATTGCGGACACACTGGGTATAGGCGGCATTTTCCGCGCGCTGCGCACGATCCCGGTGCTGCAGGACTTTGCAGATGATATGGCGGAAGTCTGCCCGAATGCCTGGTTCCTGAATTATGTGAATCCCATGGCCATGCTGACCGGATACATGCAGCGCTTCACGCCAATCAAAACGGTCGGTCTCTGCCACAGCGTGCAGGTCTGCGCGCCTAAGCTCCTGGAAGGGCTGGGCATGGAATACAAGGATACCTACCGCACAAAGATCGCGGGAATCAACCATCAGGCATGGCTGCTTGAGATCTGCGATGAAAAAGGCAATGATCTCTACCCCGAGATCAAGCGCCGCGCGCTTGAGCGTCCGACACCGCATAAGGACATGGTCCGCTATGAGATCATGAAACGCTTCGGTTATTATGTGACCGAATCCAGCGAGCATTCCGCCGAGTACACGCCCTGGTTCATCAAGGACAAGTATCCTGAACTTATTGAACGCTTCCAGATCCCACTGGACGAGTATCCGCGCCGCTGCATCAAGCATATAGAAAAATGGAAAACGCTCAATATTGAACTGACTCACAATCCTTCGTTGAATCATGAGCGCAGCAAAGAATATGCCTGTCACATTATGGAAGCCATGGAAACCAATGAGCCTTATAAATTCGGAGGCAATGTGCTCAATACCGGATTGATCACCAACCTCCCCCAGAACGCCTGTGTCGAAGTCCCCTGCATCGCGGACAAGAATGGCATCACCCCGACCTATGTGGGCAGCCTGCCTGAGCAGTGCGCCGCACTGAACCGCACCAACATCAA
>JAFYDF010000136.1 GCA_017544935.1 Clostridia bacterium | reverse complement strand
GAAGGACGATTGGATTTATTGTGGGACGACGAGAAGGTCGTTCATAAGAAGAATACCGACACAATCACGCTGTATGACCCATTTGGCCGTTTTATCGACAGCTGTGAGAATGGAAAATAACAGATAACACATGTCTTGGAATCAGATTTCGATCTATCAACATTTTAACGAAATCACGATCACAGCTGTTGTCTCTCATTCATAGATAAAGCGTTTTCACCAAGGATAAACTTGACATTCCCGGCAATGACCCGCATTTGCTTTCGCTGCTCTGCCAGCAGGCGCAATGCCGCCCTCTGCTGGTCGCGCTGGCGGGACAGGCGAGACTTCTCCGCTTTCAATTCCTTCATCGACGGGAATGTTCCGTCAGGTGAAGCGGCCTTCAGATGGCTGACGGCATTTTCATACTCGTCGATCTCGGCCTTATGTGCAGTACGAAAAGCGCCCTTGTCCCCAGCTGAGAGAAACTGCCGGTACAATGCCTTATGGGAAAGGTATAGTCCAGTATAGTGGATGCGTTCGTTTATCGCCGTCAGAGCGTTCTGCGTCTCGCGCAGATCCGCGGAGGCTTGCTTGTATTGTGCCTCCGCCTGATCTGCCGCTTCTGCCAGCTTGTCCACGGTTCCAATGCCATGCTCCTGGATGTAGGCGATTGTCCGTGCCATCTCCTGCAAATTGGACAGGGCGACCTGCCGGGCGTAGGCGCGGCTCTGCTGTGCCTTGACGCAGGTTTGCAGATCGACCACCAGCCGAAGCTCGGAATGGATGAAGAAGATGCGCGGCATTCCCTGGAACTCTGGCCGTCGCTGTTCTTCCTCCTGCTGCTGAAAACCCGCGATGCGCTCCGCGATCTGTTCTCGTTCGTAGATTCTTCCAAGCATCCTGCCGCGAATGGGCTTCTCGCGGTCAGGGTGCTTGTAGGAGATCACTCCACGCGAAAAGCGAACGGCGATGCCAAACTGTTCCCGCATGATGCGGATGAAGTCCTGCTCATCCTTCGTCATTTCTACGGCCCTGTCCACGGCCTGCCGGAGTTGCTCTTTTATCGTGCTGTACTTGGTGTGAACCGGCTCGTAGCCGTCCTCACGGATTCGCCGGTTCCTCTCGTCCATCTTCTGCTGTCCGCGCTGGCGCTTCCTGTACTCCATAATGTATATTGCCCAGTATGGTAGTGAAATCGTCAGAATATAAAAACCAGCACAAACTGCACCCTGATGCACCCGTTTGAACCCGTTTTGAACCCTGACTGCGATTGTATCAAAGTTACCCTGCAGAGCCATTAAACCAGTCAGAAATGACTGGTTTTCTTATGTTTTTGGGCGATTTTTGCAGGATTGGCGAACAAATCCTGCAAATTTGTTGATCTCACACCCAAAAACAGTCTTTTTGTCACATAATCCGTCACACAATGGTACTTTTTTGGAATTTTCCTTCCATTATATATGCCCAAAAAGTGCAATCACATGAGCCGTCACATGCCTCAGGCATTTGACAGACCATAACGCGCGGATACAGGCTCTGCTGTGTTAAGATTTGGGTTTCTGCCCTTGACATAGTGCTTCAGCGTCATGGCTGCGGTCGTATGACCGGCCGCCGCCTGGGTTTTCTTGATGTCCTTCGTGGTGTCGTAGATGTCCGTCAACACCGTGGTGCGGAACCGCTGCGGCACGATGGTCTCCTCAAAGCCGATGTCCTTCCGGATCCGGTTCAGCATCCGCCGAAGCTGCGTGTAGCTGAGGGGAGCATCGCCGCCGAATAAGAAATCATCGTCCCTGCCCTCCGGCAGGTGATTGAGGATCCCCGCGGCCAGTTCGATGTCCCGCCGACTCAGCTCCGTCTTGGTCTGCTTGATGTGGGGTTGGTTCCGCGTCGGATGGGTCACGCTGCGCACGATGTGGATCATGCTCAGAACGGTCTATATCGGCGTATTTCAGCCCCAGACACTCCTCCAGACGCAGCGGATGGAGCGACATCAGGGCGATGAACGCGCGGTCGTCAGGACGCTTTACGGCGCTGAGATTGGAAACGATATGCTGCATCTGTTCAATCGAGTAGGGCGCTGTGGGCTTTGCGGAGCGCCCGCTGATGCGGATGCTCCTGGAGGACAGGGGATTCTTGACGATGATATCATCCTCCAGCGCCTGCTCCAGAATCATGTTCAGCACGGTTTTTGCCTTGTACTTCGTTTCCTT
>JAFYDF010000135.1 GCA_017544935.1 Clostridia bacterium | reverse complement strand
GCCGTCGGCGGACTCCACTTCAACCTTGTAATAGTTGTCACGCGAATTCGTGGAAGTATATCCCGCGCTCTCGGAAACGATCTCGTTGCCGAACTCGTCCATCAGGCAGTAGTAGTTCGAGCCTCTCTTGTAATAGCTGATGGTCTTTGCGCTCTTATGCAGGTCAAACCCGCGGGCGTCCTCAGGCAGTACCATGACTTCCACATCGGCCATTGCGGCAGGCATTACGGCGCACAGGAGAGCCATAGCCAGCAGCAGGGCAACAATACGAAGTTTCATATTGGTTGGTTCCTCCTCAAAAGAATTGAAATTTTGCCTGTCCATTATAGCGTTTTTCTATTGAATAATCAAGGAAAAGGCATTGTGAATTATTATCCGAATCTGTTATAATTCTGCATTGAAAGAGCAACTGAACAGCAGGAGGTGAATGTGGATGCGAAAGGCGGTCTTCCTGATCGTTCTGATTCTTGCATTGCTTGCGTGTGCACAGGCGCAGGATATCAGGATCGTGGTCGGCAGCGATCTGCATTATCTTTCACCCGAGCTCATTGAAGATGAAGCGCTGCTGCGGCGTGTCGTATATGCCTCAGACAGCAAGCTGACCCACTATACATCCGTCATTTCCGAAGCGTTCACCGAAGAGGTCGCTGCATTGCACCCGGATGCGGTGATACTCAGCGGCGACCTGACCTTCAGCGGCGCCTTTGAGAGCCACGCCGGGCTGATCGCGCTGCTCTCCTCACTGCGGGAGGATGGGATTCCGGTTCTCGCGCTTTCCGGAAATCATGACGCACCCGGAACTGCGTACCGTTTTGTTAACGGCATCACCGAGGAGATTGCAGGCATGAGAGACGAGGACTTCCATGCCGCGTATTATGCTTTCGGGCCAGAAGCCGCTCTCTCCCGGGATACGGTCTCCTTCAGCTATACATATGCCCTGAACGAGAAACTCTGGATACTGCTGATCGATGTCAATACCAACGGTTCGCCAAACCGCGTCCGTGAAGAAACGCTTGCCTGGGTTGAAAGCCAGCTGGCCGCTGCGCGTGAGAATGGTGCGGCTGTCATTTCCGTCACGCACCAGACGCTTCTGAATCAGGATCCGCTGTACGGGCATCTGTATCAGTTTGAAAATGCAAAGGAACTGCTTGCATTGCTGCAGGAATATGGTGTGCACCTGCATCTGAGCGGGCACATGCATATGCAGCATATCACTGCTTCAGGAGACCTCCATGAGATCGCATCCTCTGCTCTCTCCGTATGGCCGTGCCAGTACGGTATCATCACGATCCGCGAAGATGGAAGCGTGCACTATGAGGCACAGCCGGTAGATGTGGGTTCCTGGGCGCATGTACATGGAGTTACAAATGAAGAATTGCTGGATTTCGCCAGATATTCCGAAAACTCTTTCAACAGTGATTCCCGCCGTGCTTCCACGATCAGCGTATACGGCAGCGGTGCAAACAAAGCAGAGCAGCGGCTCATGCTTGAATATAAAGCGATATTCAACGCCGAGATGTTCTCCGGCCGTCATACCGACCATACACAGGACACCGAGGCCATCTCGCTCTGGCAGCGGTACTTTCCCGACAGTTTCACGACCCGCTATATGGAAGCCGAGCTGTCGCGGCCTGTCGTGGATATGACAAAGCTTGATCTTCCCAGTCTGTACTGATACAGTTTTCTTTCAACTTAAGATAGACTTTTTGTTTCTGCTGCAGTAATATAAAAATGCCCTGAAAAAAGGGCTGAAAGGATGCAGAAGCCATGCTATTGAAAGGACGCCGCACAGCAGATCCCCATGCGATCACCGAGGGCGTGATCTGGAAACAGCTGCTGGCTTTTTTCTTTCCCATTCTTCTGGGAACCTTCTTTCAGCAGCTCTATAACACTGCCGATGCGATCATCGTAGGTAAGTTCGTCAGCAAGCAGGCGCTGGCAGCCGTCGGCGGCGGCACAGGCACACTGATCAATCTCATCGTAGGCTTCTTTGTCGGCCTGTCTTCCGGTGCGACCGTCATTCTTTCGCAGTTCTACGGTGCCCGGAACAACGAAGGTGTAAGCCGTGCCGTGCATACCGCAATCGCCATGGCGATCTGCGGCGGACTCATGCTGACCGTGATCGGCCTGACTGCTTCCCCTATCATCCTGCATTGGATGTCCACTCCGGACGACGTGCTCGATCTGGCCATCCTGTATACCCGCATCTACTTCTGCGGCACGGTCGCTTCGCTGATCTATAATATCGGCGCAGGCCTTCTGCGTGCGATTGGTGACTCACGCCGGCCGCTGTATTTCCTGATCGCATCCTGTCTGATCAATATCGTTCTGGATATCATCTTCGTCGTAGGCTTTGAGATGGGTGTTGCCGGTGCTGCGCTGGCCACCATCCTTTCCCAGGCATCCAACGCCGCGCTTGTCATTATCACGCTGCTGCGCTCCCAAGAGCCGCTGAAGCTGCACTTCCGTAAGATCCGCCTGCACTTTGACCTGCTGCCGCGCATTATCCGCATCGGACTGCCCGCAGGTTTCCAGTCCGTCATGTATTCACTGAGCAACCTGATCATTGCTGCGGCCATCAATACCTTCGGTACGGATATGGTCGCCGGCTATACAGCATACAGCAAGCTTGACGGTCTCTTCTGGATGATGATCAATGCTTTCGGCGTATCCATTACCACTTTCGTCGGGCAGAACTTCGGCGCACGCAAGATGGATCGTGTGCACAAGAGCGTCCGTGTCTGCCTGCTCATGGCCACCGCCGCGACGCTGGCATTGTCCGGCACACTGCTCATCGCCGGACGGCCGCTTCTGCGTTTGTTTGCCAATGAAGAGATCGTTATTGAAAACGGTCTCATGGTGCAGCGTTTCCTCGTTCCGTTCTTTGTCACCTATGTGTGTATCGAAGTATTTTCCGGTACCATGCGCGGCGCGGGCGAATCTCTGCGGCCCATGCTTATGACGCTTTTCGGGATCTGCATTCTGCGTGTGATCTGGGTCAAGCTGATTGCCCCCATACAGGCAGGCAGCTTTCTGTTCATGCTCACCTGCTACCCGCTCAGCTGGATCATTACTTCGCTGCTGTTCGTCGCATATTACCTGTCCGGGCGCTGGCTGATCCGCTGCAAACGCAAGGCAGGGTTCGATTAATTACCTGTAACCAACGAAGCTCACGCCTGCGCGTGAGCTTCTTCATTCAGCAGAAATTATGCTGTAATACAATATCTGCCTTTATCCGTTATTCCTTTATTTGATCACACTCATTGAACCGTGCCAGACGCTGGATCGCAGAATCGAGGGCATGGTTCAGTTTTTTTGTCTGACGGACATCCGGCTCATACCAGATGTTTTTGACCATCAGCACCTTGCCTTTCCTGTCAGCGGCAGCTTCGATTCGCCCGACCAGTTCCTGGCCATACAGTATAGGCAGGACATAATACCCATATTTGCGCATTGCGGGAGGTGTATAGATCTCCCAACTGTACTTGTATCCCCAGATCGCCTCGACCAGTTTCCGGTCCCACATCATCGGATCGAGCGGTGCAAGGAATTCCAACCGCCCTTTTCTGTCGATCTCGTCTTTCACGACTGCCTCAAGCAGCGGAATATCTTCAGCAAGAATATACAGTGCCTCCTTAATACCTTCCACTTTCAGCGGTACGATCTCACCTGATGCTTCCACACCGGCAAACGCCGCATTCCGTTCCTCAGTGTTCATGCCGATCCCGAGCCAGGCGTCCGAATGCCGCTTCCAGAGCATTCCCACCGCACCGATCCTTCTTTTGACGCGCCATTCGATCATGGCTGCCTTGTCTACGCACGGGTTCGGTGCATTCAGCAGTTTCTCGGGCAGGTACTTGTCTGCCAGGTCATAAAACTTTCGGGATCCGCTTTTATGGTGGATAAGCAGCACGCCATCCGTATACAACTGTTCAAGGACAGAGCGCGCCGCCTGGGATTCCTTTTCCCAGTGCCCGCTCCAGTGCATGGAGGAATGCCAGAAAATCTTGCCTTCGATCGGCAGCGTGTCACTGCTGACTGGGCCGTGTTCACGGATGTATTCTATGGCTTCCTTTTCAAGCTCCGGAATGCCCGGAAAGCTCTCTCCGTGTTTTCTGCTCATTTCACGGTAGCTCGAAAAGTATGGCCAATCCTCGCTCGGCCAGATTGACAGCTCCTTGTCCGAATAATCCACCAGCAGCCGATCCTTGTACAGCAAGTCACTCAGCATTTGTTTCCGAAAGCCTTTCACGCGTGACTGGAGCGTCAGTTCGGCGTTCTTTCCGCAGACGTCCACGGGATCGTACTGTATGCAGCCGGCCTGGCGTATATACTGATATGCGCCATCTTTTCCAGCAAAGCGATAATTTCCCAGCAAACCCTGCCTGCTGAGAATGAAACGCTTTGCGTGATCTCGTGTAATCGTCATCATCATTTTACATCGTCCTAGATAGTTTATGCCTTGTGTATCCGCCTTCACCCAGGTAGTCGTTTTCCAGTATTGATTTGCACAGTTTTATAACGGTTCTCATACATCGAAAGAATTTACGATGATTGTTTCATGCACTTTACGGCACCATCATCTACGATTTTGCTGTTTGGATTATATCATTCAAAAGAGCTTTTTTGCAACAAAAAGGCTTCGCGATCTGATCATCGCGAAGCCGCTGGAAGTCTTTCTGT
>JAFYDF010000134.1 GCA_017544935.1 Clostridia bacterium | reverse complement strand
TTTTCGTACATCTCACAGCAATAGTCTTTATATCCTTTAACATATTCAGGGCATCGTCTGATCAGCTCCAACACTTTTCAAATCCCCTTTCAATTAGATAAACTATCGCAATCGGGTCAAAGCATATCATAACAGGTTTCACAGTGCAAGCAAAACGGCAGCAAAGAATTCTCCCTCACATATTAACAAGTCAAGCTTAACAACATAAAAAAGCAACAAATACCTGCTACAGTTTTGTTGCTTATTAAGAACTATTTTTCTGCCAGCCGTTGAATTCAAGAGCCTTTAGCGTGGCCAAATCAGTAATCCGATTATAAGAAATACAGCACCTACAGTTATAGGAGTCATAAACCTCCATCCGGAACGTTTCCGCTTCGCATCATGCGCCTGGCTGTAATCATACAGTGTCTTATATCTTCTTTCTCTGAAAGTAGAAAAAGAATAGCCGAAAATATCGAACACTCCATAATGAGTTGTCAATAACAGCAAGCCAATCAATATTAGCAATAATCCAGCTAGTGTAAAAGCGTCGGCATAGTATATCCGTAAATCGAACCCTGTTCGCAACAGCGATAAAAGGGCTGCGACAATGCCTGCCGCAGCCGATATCGCATAATAGCGGAATGGATGGCGGAACAGGCGGCTTAACAGCTGCACTTATTCCTTCATCTCCTTCAAATAGTTCTGGTACTCTGTTTCGTTGCAATACACAAAATGATCTTTTGTCAGCTCGTGCAATGTAGGCATGTTGCCATCAGAATAATCATGTGCTGTCGTCGGATCATAGGTGATGCGCTTGCGAGTACGTTCAGAACGAGGATTAGGCTTAGGAATAGCCGAAAGCAGCGACCTCGTATAAGGATGCATCGGATGCTTGAACAGTTCATCGCTGGGCGCTTTCTCGACCACCTTGCCAAAGTACATCACGACAATGGAATCGCAGAAGTACTTGACTACTGACAAGTCATGCGCAATGAAAATGATGGACAGGTTCAGGTCGCGCTTAAGATCATTAAGCAAATTGATGATTTGCGCACGGATGGATACATCCAGAGCGGAAATGGGCTCGTCGCAGATCAGCAGTTTGGGATTCATGATCAGTGCACGGGCAATACCGATTCTTTGCCGCTGACCGCCCGAAAACTCGTGAGGATAACGGGATGCGTGCTCTTCGACAAGGCCTACTGTCTCCAGCATTTCCACAACTTTCTTATGATTTTCTGTCTTATTGTGGAAGCCCTGAATTCTCAAGCCCTCTTGAATGATATCTTCAACTGTCATACGGGGATCCAGCGAATCGATAGGATCCTGGAAGATCATCTGGATTTCATTCATCAGCTTGCGGCTGACATTTTTATTGTCAATCCGGATTTGCTTGATCTTTTCCTTTTGTTCGCTGGTTATGCGCTTTACTTTTTCCTCAATAGTGCGTATCTCTTGTTCCGTATCGTTTCCAATGCCAGTCTTTTCACCTTCGCGAAGCTTGTCGATGGCCTCTTTTGCGCGTAGACGGGTCCATTTTATCTCTTTCTTATTCCATCTGGAACCTGCGCTGATACGCACTCCGCGATAATAGATCGCGCCGGAAGTAATATCATACAAGCGTATAATGCAGCGGCCAGTAGTTGTCTTGCCGCATCCTGACTCGCCGACGATACCCAGGCATTCGCCTTCCTTCAGGTCAAAAGACACATCAGATACTGCCTTCAGCTTCTGACGGTTTGCTCCCTTTCCGAAGAAGAAAAACTGTTTGAGGTGCCGTACAGACAGCAGAATGCCCTGTTCGCGCAGTTCAGGTTTTTGCTTCACATGCGCGCTGATGCCGTATTTGGCATTGAAATTAGCCTGTTCTTCCAGGGTGTTCAGCCCTTCTGCAGAAATCGGCTTTTCATTGATTGCTGTACTCATACGCTCTTGTCCTCCAGAGAAATCCTTATGCGCTCACTGACAATCTTGGGCATTTCAACCTTAGGCGCACGCGGATCTAGCAGCCAGGTAGCTGCGTAATGGGTATCAGAAACCTTGAAGTATGGCGGTTCTTCCTCGAAGTCAATTTTCATGGCATATTTGCTGCGTGCGGCAAATGCATCCCCCTTGGGCGGATAGATCATGTTAGGAGGCGTGCCGGGGATAGCCTCCAGCTTTTCTTTGCTGTCAACATCAGGAATACTGGATAGCAATGCCCACGTATAAGGATGCCTTGGATCGTAGAAGATTTCGTCAGAAGTGCCGTATTCAACAATCTTGCCGGCATACATTACAGCTATGCGGTCAGCCATGTTCGCCACGACGCCCAGGTCATGTGTAATGAAAATACACGACAAATTACGTTCGGCCTTGATTCTGTTGATCAGTTCCAGGATCTGCGCCTGGATAGTCACATCCAGTGCCGTGGTCGGTTCATCGCAGATCAGGATCTCCGGTGAAGCAGTCAGAGCAATAGCAATTACGATACGTTGGCGCATACCGCCGGAAAATTCGAACGGATACTGATTGTACCGGCGTTCCGGATCAGGGATGCCCACTTCTTTCATGATTTTCAAGGCGCGTCGTTTAGCTTCAGCCTTAGTAATATGCAGCTTGTTTGTGAATTCTTCCTTTTCGGCTGCTAATGCGGCTTTTACCTTTTCCTTCTCTTCACTGGTACGTGCTGAGGCTAGCGCCGCTTTAAGCTGCTTCTTTTTCTTATTGTACTCTTCGGTCACCTCAGCTTTGTATGCAGCAACCTTTACCTTCGCGTTCTTTTCTGTTTCGTTCAGCTTGGCTTTATATTCCTTTGCCTGATCCTCAAAGCGGGCAATAGTCTCTTTTTCAAACAGCTTGAATTCGGCTTTCTTCTGAGCAATTTCCTTAGCATCAGCAGCCTTCTGCTCCGCTGAGCGTCCTTCTTTGGATTGTGTTTCAGCAATGAAAGCATCCAGCTTTTTCCGCTCATTATCAATAGCGATGTTCATTTTCGCCAGAGTATTCTTATAGCGGATCAGGTCGTCGCTGATCAGATCGTTATACATCAGCTTCAGCTTGTCTGAATTGATCATCATCGCTTCGGTAATCTGATCACCGATCTTAACGATAGGATTCAGGGAAGAAAGTGGATCCTGGAAAATCATTCCAATCTTATGTCCGCGGATCTTATAGAATTCATCCTCAGAAACTTCCAGCAGGTTCTCACCGCGATACATGATGTTACCGCCTGCGATAATGGCATTGTTGGCAAGGATACCCATGATCGCTTTTGATGTGACCGATTTTCCGCTGCCTGACTCTCCGACTATGCACAGTGTCTCTCCCTGATACAGGTCGAATGAAACATCACGAACAGCTTTTAGGATTCCGTTATCCGTTTTGAAGTTGATGACCAGATTATTGACGGACAATACTTTTTCTTTTTTGTCAGCCATCTTATTCACTCCCTTTCAGAGACGGATTAAAGGCATCCCTCAGACCGTTGCCGAACAGATTGAAGCTGACCATCATCAAAGCCATCACGACTGCAGGGAAAATAACCAGGTTGGGATAAATGCCCAGATACTGCTGGTTATTGGACATCATGACACCGAAAGAATGTACGCCCTGCAGACCCAGATTCAGATATGCCAGAGTTGCTTCTGAATAAATTGTGGAAGGAATCATCAAAACGCTTGACGTGATGATGGTACCCATGGAGTTAGGCAGGATGTGCTTGAAAATCAGCCTGATATCACTTGAGCCAAGCGTACGGCTGGCCAGTACATATTCTCTGCCTTTAAAACGATAGAACTGTGTACGTGTTCGGTGTGCTGTACCCATCCAGCCTGTCATACACAAGGCCAGGAAGAAGGTAAAGAAGTTATTGCCCAGGTGCAAGATAAACAGTGTCATCATGACGATCCACGGGATACCTCCGAGAATGTCACAGAAGCGTTCCATCAGCAAGTCAACATTTCCGCCAAAGTAACCGCTTATTGCACCCCAAACAAGGCCAAACAGGAAGCAGAACGCTGCCGTGCATGTGCCCAGGATCAGGCTGGTGCGCAGACCCGCGAATGCCCTCTTGAACAGGTCGAATCCTGACGCATCCGTTCCAAACAGGAACTTGGGCATCGTCTTATACCCCAGTTTGCGGAAGTTATAGCCGCTTCCTGTAATGGAGTTCAATTTCTTTGTGCGGCTGTTTACGCTCTGGCTGACAACTTCGTCAATCGGGCATTCGTCCGTCAGGCGAACAAAGCTTTCCGGTCCGACTTTTTCGTCATACGAACACCAGCCTGCGTCTATCCAGCGCTTCAGCTCGGTAGCTGAATAAGTCACCTTATCCGCGTTGCCGTATACGAGCTGATAGGTATCGATTGTATAATCGCAGTAATAGATCTCGCTGTTATGTATGCCCTTTCTACCGGAACAAGCCCAGTATCCATCGGCATTCTTATCACCCAGAATAACCATTGCTGTAGCATCAGTAAAGTTGATCGAAGCGATCTTTTCGGCGTTAGAGCCCGTTCCGCTCGTCTCGATGCTCTTGATCAGAATATAACGGAATACATCGGCCGTAGACTTTACTTCAAATACAACCTGTGCATTGAAGGAAGTTTTCCCTGCCTCCTTCAATGCGGCGCTGATATCAAAGTCGATCTCGCTGTAGTCGCTGGAAAAATCCCGAATCATGATCTCGGTACCGTCACTGCCTCTGAGGAATACTTTATATTCACCCAGTTTGCTGCCCTGTACATCTTCTTCGGGATCAAGAACCACGTGGATGCGTTCGTTTCCTGCAGCAGTAAATGTTACGGATTTGGAGTTCAGGTAGACATCTTTACCGGGAATCGCAGCATCGGTCGCAAGCATTACCAGTCCGTTCTTTCCGTACTGGTTAGCAGAATCGATCAGAGTAGGTTCCGGATCTACCTTGATCTTTACCAGAGAAGAAGCAAGTGCATCAACTGTGTATTTTTCACTGACAGCAGGCACTTTATTTACCGTATCGAACACCACATGCTTCATCTTGCGGGTGCCGTCCCAGAAACCCGTGCCGCTTTCGAAGAGCTTAGGCGCCAGGAACTTCTCTGATGTAGAAACATTCGTAATATTATAAGGAGAAGCAACAGGTACAATGATTGCCAGCAGAATCAATATTGCCAGAATGATCGCAGCAATTACTGATGACTTGTTTTTGGCAAATCGCTTGAGCGCGTCCTTGAAAAATGTGGTAGGCTTAGTTTCCAGCTTTTTATCATGGATCTTTTCTTCAGTGTGCACCAGCTGGAAGGCATCGGATGCAAACAATCTTTCTTCTGCCATTACTTCTTCGCCCCCATTCTGATTCTAGGATCAATGAATCCATAGCTCAGGTCCAGCACTACGCCGGCCAGCAGCGAAATGGTGGTGAATATAGCCATATCCACAAACAGTATGTCGTAGTCCTTATAGTTAAGTGACAGAATGAATAGTTTACCGATTCCGGGAATACCGTACAGATTTTCCAGAATCATGCTGCCGCCAAGAATGCCAATAAACTCCGCCAGGATAGACGGGAAAATCGGGACCATGGCGTTTTTCAGTGCATGGCGAACAATAGCCTGTCTCCGTGTCAGTCCCTTGGTACGGGCAAGCAAAAGATAGTCGCTCTCCATTACTTCGCACAATTCAGCTCTTGTGAATCTGCAATAGCCGCACACCGAAGAAAACGACAGGCAGAATACAGGGATTATATAACCTTTAATCTTCGTAGCAAGTGTTGATGTATCCGCCGGCCAGCTGGAAGGAAGCCAGCCAAGATCATAGCTGAACACCCGTAGAACAAAGCTTATCAGTACGAAACTCGGTACACTGATAAATATCATGACCATTGTGGAGATCGTATGATCAGTCACGGTATTTTTCTTAAGTGCTGCCCATATTCCAAGAAGGATGCCAAGCGGCACGGAAAAGATGACCGAGATAATATTCAATCTCATTGAGTACCAAATACGGCTCATGATGATAACCGAAGCCGAAACATTAGGCTGGAAGCTCTTTGAATAGCCCCAGTCCCATCTGGTAACTACATTCCTGACCCAGGAAACATACTGCTCCAGGACAGGAACCTTGTAATAATAGAAGCAGGTGCCTCTGTCGACAGGAGACCTGTATAGATACTCTCCAAACTTGGCGTTATTCTCCGCTTCAAAAGCTTCGCTCTTTACCGCCTGAAAGCGATATACATAACCAAGATTATATTGCTTGTCAAAATATGCTATCTGCTGCGCATCACCGCCGATCGGGCGTTCGAAGGGCAGCATTTTAACAAGAATAAATGTCAGAGAGAGAATAATGAAGGCTGTGATCAGTGCCAGCACAAGTCGTTTTACTACGTACTTCCCCATGGAATTCATCCTTTCAGTCTGTTTACAAAAGGATGCTGCTTCTTTACATTCACTTTTTCTTTCTGATCATCCAGTAACAGGCAGAAACAGATGATATAGAAAAAGAGAAAGTCAAAAATCACGCTTCCTTGTTCAGATACTGCGTAGCGCGGAACAGGCAAAGCTGTCCCGCGCGCATTATCCGTATATTCCGGAACGGCAGGGAATCCCCTGTCGTTCCGGAATGCTTGTCAGATTATTCCACGACGAAACTATCGTTGACAGAGTAATACAGACCAGTAGAAGCGGCGCCATTGAACTCCAGATCAAAGTACAGATCGAAGCCAGTATCGCCCTTGGGTTCAGCGCTGGTGCCACTGCCGGTCGCATAATCAGCAGCCAGTTCCGCGGGAACCGTGAAGGTGATAACCTGCGCGCCATTGTCCAGATTTTCAGCGGTGAATTCTACGCTGCTCTCATCATAAGTACCGTCACCGTTGTAGTAGCGCTCATAGTTGCAGCAAACCACGTCAGTCACAGTGAAGACAGTGATGTCAGGCAGAGTGGTAACAATCGTGAAGGAGCCGGTATAGCTGCCGTCTTCATTCTTCTCGATCGGTGCGTAATCAATCGTGAACTGAGGCTTGTTCTGGCCAGCAGCAACGATCGCCTGGGAGTTGACGGCATTATACAGAGCGTCAAAGCTCCAGCGCATGTTGTCATACACGATGGGGTAGGCATCGGGATCATTGGTATCAACGCCCCAGTTCAGGGTGAAGCTACCGGAAATATCCTGATCGGAGGACAGTACGCTGACAAAGCCGATGGGATCCAGGCTGTTACCGCTGATCGAGCCGAAGCCGATATCAAACTGGCCGACCATCATCTTGTTGTAGTATACATCGCTCCATTCGTTGCCGACCCAGAAGTCAACAGACAGCTTGTAGGCGCCACCGGTCACAGACTCATCGTTGAACGCAGTCTCGATGAAGTTCTTGATCTCGTTGTGGTAGTTCTCCTCATGGGTAGGATACATCCAGGCGATCTCGACATGGATCTCAGTAGGAGCTTCAGCCGTTCCGGGCACATATGCGCCTTCGGCTTCCAGCTCGGTCATAGCGAGACGGAAGTAGTCACGGGCCAGCTCCAGGCTGTAGCCATAACCATCAGTATCCTCAAGCAGGCCAGCTACGGCTTTCTGGTGAGCTTCGGTTACGGAGTAGGACAAGCCGTTCTCAGGATCAGACATGTAGTTGGAAGCCAGATAATCTACCGAGGGGATGCTGCCGCGAGCATTCGCGAAGGTCAGACGATCGATAGAATAGCTGATAGCCTGGATGAAGTGATGGTTGCCAACGGCGGGCTTCAGATCCCAGTAGTCTTCCTTAGCGGTCTGGGCTACGACACCATCAGTACCAAACAGGTATTCCCAGGTTTCGGCATTGGTAGCGTTAACATTCAGCTTGAAGTTGCTGTTACCAGTGGTGGAACGGGTGCGCGGATCGTTGCGGTATTCGTTCAGGTACTCCTGCGGGATACCGGTGCTGTCGAAGTGCTCGGCCAGGAACTCGTTGAAGCCCGCGGTCGTATCGCTTGCAGCGGCGGTATAGATCTTGTCATGAATACCGGCGATGGCATACTTGGTATCAGCAAACACATAGTTGGGGTTCTTCTTGTAGACAACCTGCTGGTCAGCATCATAGCGCTCTACATAGTAGGGGCCAACAACCAGAGCGTTGTCTGCAGGGGTCTCAGTTGAATCGGCATTGAAGCCCAGATAGTTCTTAACGGTTACCAGCTCGATGAACTCCTCAGGAATAGGAGCATACAGGCTGCTGGCGATGTAGTACATGGTGTAGAACTGGGTCTGCTCTTCAGTGAAGGTGACCTCAAAGTAGTTCTTGCCATCTTCCACATAAGTCTTGACGCCTACCTTGGCCCAAGCATCAGCATCAAAGCCACTGGCAGTTGCATTGTAGAAGTCCTTAGCGCCGGCGATCGCGCCGCTCTTGGTGTTGGCCAGCTCACTGCCGCGATACAGCTGATTGCTCTGGGTCAGCAGCAGTTTAAAAGCATACTCATAGTCTTCCAGTGCGACAGGACGGTTATCAAACGCCTTGCGGCTTTCGATTTCAGAACCAGTCTTGTACTTCAGACCATCAGTTTCGCCAGTGCGCACTTCGAAGCGCCAGGTGGTAGCCATTCCGTCACCGTCTTCATCGTTGACCGCAACGGGCTTTTCCTTGGCCAGTTCAGGCACCCAGTCATAACCGTCTTTGGTCTCGTTCATGAAATTGGTGAAGAAGGAAGCGGCCGTATAACCATACATATCGCCAACCTGGGCGCCCTGATCATTCAGATAGTTCAGAGTGCCGGGGTCAGAGCTTTCATAGGTATGATAATAACGCGTCCAATCAGGATTGGTCTCATAGGCGAAATCAGCAGTGATGGCGCCTTCAGCAAGCAGACCAAGGCCATACCCTACGATATAGTTTTCGGTGCCCAGGGTGATGCGGGGATTGTACATCACATAGCCGCCGTTCTCAAACAGAGAAACGCCGGTGATGCCAGTGTTCACAGCATAGCGCTCCAGAATGCCCAGGATCTCAGTCCTTTCAGCATTGGAGAGCTTCTTGTAGGTGTACAGTCCGTCAGCAGGAGCGACGGCAGCGAGGATAGCGTCATACGCATCAGCGTAAGCAGCCTTGACTTCAGCAACGGAGCCAGCAGCTTCGATTGCGGCGTCGCCCGCTTCCTTGGCAGCAGTAACAGCAGCCAGGGTCTCGTCGTCCAGTTGTTCCTCAATGGATGCAAGGATATTCGCCAGGTCATACTGAATATAGGCCTTGAAATCCTCTTCGTCCATGTAGGCGCCGTCCCAGGCACCGGTAGTTTCGGCATAAGCCGCTACCGTACCAAGGACCATCATGAGCGCCAACAGAGCAGCTAACAATTTTTTCATGAATGTTCCTCCTTGTTTTTTTCTTCATAAAGAAGAGTATTTTGTATTATACCATTTTTTCATCCCTATCTGTCAAGGTTATATTTCGATATTTTAAACATAGATTAAAATATTTATGTGTATTTACCCGCAAATATCCTAAAGAACTTTTCTTTAAACCCTTATTTAAACAAGTTTCATCTTTACGTGTATTTATGTTGTATTTTTTCTGACTATGAATTAGCAAGATAGTTTGGGTTCGCAGATTATTGAGCCGTCAGCCCGCCATACAATTGATAAAAGGTAAATATACAGTCCATTTTTTGTTCCAATCAAAGACAGGTTGACGATGCCAGCCTGTCCAATTGCTTATATGGAAT
>JAFYDF010000133.1 GCA_017544935.1 Clostridia bacterium | reverse complement strand
GGTCTCGTATTCCACGTGGGCAGTGTTAATGGTGATGCCGCGGGCGCGCTCTTCCGGCGCCTTGTCGATCTCGTCATAACGCATCTTCTGCGCTTTGCCTTCGGTCGCCAGCACCATCGTGATCGCCGCCGTCAGCGTCGTCTTGCCATGGTCTACGTGTCCGATCGTACCGATGTTCACGTGCGGCTTCGTCCGCTCAAACTTTTGCTTAGCCATGGGAAATTCCTCCTATGAATTCCTTCGTAAATTACTTGCCGATAATTTTCTCCGCTATGTTACGCGGTACTTCGGCATAATGGTCAAACTGCATGGTGAATACGCCGCGCCCCTGTGTACGGCTGCGAAGGCTGGTCGAATAACCAAACATCTCCGACAGCGGGGCAATTCCGTGGACAACCTGCTCGGTCGTCCTGGATTCCATACCCGACACGGATCCGCGGCGGGCGGTCAGATCACCGATTACATCGCCCAGATATTGTTCGGGCACGATGATCTCCATCTTCATCATCGGCTCCATAAGACGCGGGTCAGCCTTGGCAACTGCATCCTTGAATGCCAGAGAACCGGCAATCTGGAATGCCTGTTCAGAAGAGTCGACCTCATGGTACGAGCCGTCATATACGGACACGTGGAAGTCAACCACTTCGTAACCACCCAGCGGACCATTCTTGGCCGCTGCCTGAATACCCTTGTCAATAGGCGCGATGAATTCCTTGGGAATACTGCCGCCGACAGTGTCATTGCTGAACGAGTATCCCTGGCCGGGTTCGGCAGGTGTGATCTCGATCAGGCAGTGGCCATACTGGCCGTGACCGCCGGTCTGGCGCTTGAACAGGCCTTCGCCCTTCGCTGCGCGGCCGATCGCCTCGCGATAGGCAACCTGCGGCTGACCGACCTTGGCTTCCACCTTGAACTCGCGCATCATGCGGTCAACAATGATCTCAAGATGCAGCTCGCCCATGCCGGCGATAATGGTCTGGCCCGTTTCCTGGTCCGTCCACGTACGGAAGGTCGGATCTTCTTCTGCCAGACGCTGCAGAGCGATGGACATTTTCTCCATGCCTGCCTTGGTGCGCGGCTCGATTGCGACCTGGATTACGGGATCGGGACTGTCGATCGATTCCAGAACCACGGGATGTTTTTCATCGCACAGCGTATCGCCTGTCGTGGTGTTATTAAGGCCAACGACTGCGACGATCTCTCCCGCATAGGCATCCGTAAGGTCTTCCCTGTGGTTGGCATGCATCAGTACGATGCGGTTCAGGCGCTCACGCTTGCTCTTGACCGTATTGTACGCAACCTGACCAGCTGCGATGTGGCCTGAATAAACGCGCAGGAACGCCAGTTTTCCAACGAACGGGTCCACCATGATCTTGAATGCCAGGGCGGAGAAGGGTTCTTCGTCACTGGGATGCCGATCAACCTCTTTGTCTGTCCGCGGATCACGGCCAACGATAGCCGGGATATCCAGCGGAGAAGGCAGGTAGGCGACGATCGCATCCAACAGCGGCTGAACGCCTTTGTTGCGGTAGGATGTGCCGCACAGCACCGGTGTCATGCGGTTGTGCACCGTAGCGAAACGGATTCCGGCTACGATTTCTTCCTTCGTCAACGACTCTGGATCTTCCAGATATTTTTCCATCAGATCGTCGTTTTCAGCGGCGACAGCTTCGACCATCTCATCATGCATCTGCTGGGCTTCAGCAAGCATATCAGAGGGGATCTCTTCCTCACGGATGTCCTTGCCGTCATCATCGTAATAGACTTCGGCCTTCATCCGGACTAAGTCTACGATGCCGCGGAAAGTCGCTTCCTTGCCGATGGGGAGCTGGATGGGCACTGCGTTAGCAGCCAGACGATCACGCATCATCTCGACCACGCGCATGAAGTTCGCGCCCATGATGTCCATTTTGTTGACGTACGCGATGCGGGGCACATGGTATTTGTTGGCCTGACGCCACACGGTCTCGCTCTGAGGTTCAACGCCGCCCTTCGCACAGAAGACTGCCACAGCGCCGTCCAGCACGCGCAGAGCGCGCTCGACTTCCATGGTGAAGTCCACGTGACCCGGGGTGTCGATGATGTTGATGCGATGGCCCAGCCACTGGCAGGTGGTGGCGGCAGACTGAATGGTGATTCCACGTTCCTGCTCCTGCGCCATAAAATCCATGGTCGCAGCGCCTTCATGGACTTCACCGACCCTGTGTACACGCCCTGTATAGAACAGAATGCGTTCGGAAGTCGTGGTCTTGCCGGCGTCGATATGGGCCATGATGCCGATATTACGGACCTTTTCTAGAGGATGGCTTCTAGGCATGAAACGGGTAATCTCCTTATCTGAATAACTATTAACCTACGCTGTCAGGCGAAACGCCTTACCAGCGATAGTGGGCGAAGGCCTTGTTAGCCTCAGCCATGCGGTGCATTTCTTCCTTGCGGCGCACGGCGTTGCCCGTATTGGCAGAAGCGTCCAGCAGCTCAGCAGCCAGGCGTTCGGCCATGGTCTTCTCACCGCGAGTACGGCTGAAATCCACGATCCAGCGCAGCGCCAGAGTCTGACGACGCTCGGGGCGGATCTCCATAGGTACCTGGTAGGTAGCACCGCCGACGCGGCGGGCTTTGACTTCCAGCTGGGGCATCACGTTAGCGAGTGCCTGCTGAAATACCTCATTGGCATCCTTGCCGCTCTTCTCGGCAATGGTTTCGAAGGCAGAATAGCACACTTGCTGTGCTACGCCGCGCTTGCCGTCCAGCATGATCTGGTTGATCAGCTTCGTGACAATAACCGTCCCGTATACAGGATCCGGCAATACTTCACGCTTGGGGATAAATCCACGACGGGGCATCTTGTTCCCTCCTTGATCACGTTCCTTTGTTCTCTGCCATCGGCGGCGCGTCAGCATCGCGCCGTTCTGTTATCAGTGCGTCGACATCCGTACACATACCGCTTGCCCTGCCCGCCGTTCCAAGCGGACGGGAAGTATGTGCGCCGGTGCTTCCGCAGCGGCTGTGAGTCCAAGGAACCCCTGAAATACCTTACTTCTTGGGGCGTTTCGCGCCATAGAGCGAACGGCCCTGCATACGCTTGGCCACGCCGGCCGTATCGAGAGCGCCACGAATGATGTGATAACGGACGCCGGGCAGGTCGCGAACGCGGCCACCGCGGATCAGTACCACACTATGCTCCTGCAGATTGTGACCGATACCGGGGATATAGCAAGTACCCTCGATCTGATTGGTCAGGCGGATTCTCGCGATCTTGCGCAAAGCCGAATTGGGCTTCTTGGGCGTGGTGGTTTTCACGCTCAGGCATACGCCGCGCTTTTGCGGGCAACCCTGCAGGATAGGCGCAGTCGACTTCTTGACGACGTCTTCTCTTCCCTTGCGGATCAACTGGTTGATCGTAGGCATGGAAGCACCTCCTGATAATTGATCGGAGCGGGATGAACCCGATCTCCTCCTATAAATCTTCCGCAACCCTCGGAAGCTATAGTCACTAGATATTGGCGCGGGATCAGTCTTCAGCGACCTGTGCTGCAACAGCACAGGGAACCGATATTCGGCACATGCGCTGCAGTGCTGTCATGCTTTCGCACATCTGCACTGGAACGCCTGCAGCTTTGGCCGCAGCACAAGCCTCATCACGCATCCGCGCATCGGCATCTGCCGCCACATACAGCTGCATTGCCTTTCCTGCATTGACCGCTCGCAACGACTGCCGCATTCCTGCGACCATCCTGCCTGCTGCCTGCATCTGCTGCATGACTGCTTCCCTTCCGCCAAGCGTTTGTCAGCTGTAGGCCGCGCCAATAGCGCCATTGCCGCACATTACTGACAACTTTAACATAATACCACCTCGTTTTTCAATTGTCAACGGCTTTTCAAGCAATTCTTCGGGCATTTTTTCAGTTTTTTAGCAGTCTTATGAAAAAAGCAAAAAGCGACCGCCATACCGCGCATTTCAGCGGGTACAGCGGTCCGCACATTGACCTGTCAGTTCGGATTATTCGTCGTCGTCATCCTCTTCGACGTCTGCTTCCTGGGTCTTCTTGGCATTCTCGTCAATGCCCAGCTTATCGCTAACCTTTTTCTTAGCTTTGCGCCACCATACGGCAGCTACTGCGCCAACAGCCACGACCACGCCTACGATTGCCTGGATCGTATAGGTCGTCACAGACGGATCGACATACGCAAATGCATGCGCCATAAAGGCAATCTGCAGTGCTGCAGTCAGCATCAGGATCAGGAACAGTCTCTCGCTCTTCTTCATTTTCTTTTACTCCTTGTTCTTTATGCATTCGGCGAAGCAGCATGCGCCTTGATGGCATCCATGACTGCGCGATAAGCCGCTTTCCCGAAAGAACCGAAATTAGCTATATACCGCTCGCGGACAGCCAGGATCCGCTCTGCATATCCGGCATTGTCCGCCAGCAGCTTCTGTACAGCGTCAGGCAAAGCATCCAGTGCATCCGGCTTTACTCTTACACCCACCTGATCGCGCAGAGAGAACTCAAGCGGTTCAATACCCAGCTTCACATAATCCGGGTTATTGATCTTAGGCGGTGTATCAATAAAGATACTGGGCTTGAGTGTGACCAGCGAGAACTCATAGGCCGTTCCCGACCAGTCAGTAATCACGGTATCTGCACTGTAGATACTCTCGTTGCCGGAAAAATCTGTTTCAAAGAACAG
This sequence comes from Clostridia bacterium, assembly GCA_017544935.1. GTDB lineage: Bacteria > Bacillota > Clostridia > Christensenellales > Aristaeellaceae > SFMI01. The sequence continues at coordinate 15,582 of JAFYDF010000133.1, read as the reverse complement.
ATCTCCGCCCTGATAGGACTGCCAGCGGGCCACCAGCGCATCAAGGCGCGCGCGGTAACGTTTCTTGTACTCCGGATGCGGACGCACTGTCACGTCATATCCCTTGCCCAGCAGACAGTTTAGCATATCATCAATACAAGTGTCCAGTATATTTTCCGCCTGCCATGAAGGCGCGATCAGGATCCTCGGCCGCTCATGCTGCGTCTTGTCTGCCTTCTGATATGCGTTATACAGCTTTTCCAGTTGTCCGTAGCCGCAGGCAATCAATTTCTTTTCCGGGGTACCGTACAGGCGTTCGGCAGCGCGGATCTCGTCAAACTGGAATTCGCCTACACAGAGGATCTCATCATAATGATCCAGAGCACCGGTATGCAGCACCATATGAGTGGAAAGCGGGTAATGGAATAGGTAGATATAAGTGATATCCTTACGGACATAGCTGCGCTTATAGTGGTAGTTTTCCAAATCGCTCATGGTCATCACGACCACATCAGCATCCATCTTCATGAAAAGCGTGATCAGTTTGCGTTCGCCTATGTAATAGGCCTGGATGCGTTCATTTTCTTTTGCAAGTTCGAATATCTGGTCATCCGGATCACTGGTGATATAGTGGATGACAACATTGCTGCGTCTCAGAAGCTCTGCAATCAGCGCTTCATAATACTTGTAAAACCCGCTGCTCTCGCTGTAGAAGACCAGATGTTTGTTTGCAATGGAAAAGAAGCGTTTATAATCTGCCTTTTCCCGCGCCGTCGTCTCGCGTGAACGTGTACCGCCTACCTGGCGCAGTTCTGCTAATGCCTTCTTGCTTTCCTCCAGCGCCTCATAGTCCACATAGCGCCGGGGACTGATTACCCGGTTAAGGATCAGCAGCTGCACAATTGCCAGCAGATTGCTTGCCATCCAGTACAGTGCCACACCTGCGGGAACGAATGCGCCCAGGTACAGGCTCAGCCCTACACTGAAGATAAGCGTGCCATACTTGTTCAGCTTGCCCTGCTCGCTTTGCAGTACGTTCATACGGTTCTGAGCCACGCACAGCAGGAATGCGCTCAGGCCTGCCAGCAGCGGCATCACGAGCGCCGTTCCCCCGGCCTGCACTGGGGCAGTGCCAAGGTCAATCCCGAAGAAGGAGGTTTTCAGCGCTTCGATCTGCTGCAGTGCATCCGCTTTTCCCAGCTGTGCGAATTGCTGCGCATACTGGCCCGAATGTACTGCTCCTACCACCTGCAGCTGCAGTGAGGAAGATTCCGGGTCGGCGCCTGTCAGCTGGCACAGGAGTGCCGTAAAGGCATCCGTCGTTTCAGCCGGAAGCCGAAGAAGGTGATCCATCGGATGGTAGATGACACTCACCAGGCCCATCAGCAGGATCAGCTGCAGCGCAAGCGGGATCAGGCTTGCGAGCGGATGATAGCCAGCCTTGCGATAAAGCGCCCCCTGTGCCTCTGCAATCGCGTCGCCATCGCCGAAAAACCGCGCTTTGATGCGGTTCAGCTCAGGCTGCAGCTGCACAACTTTTATGGAATTTTTATGCACCCAGATGCCTACAGGCAGCAGTACTAGCTTCGTAATCAGTGTAAACAGCAGAATTGCCGGCCCATAACTGCGCAGCAGGTTATAGCAAAAGCGCATTACATGCCCCAGCGGGACGCCGAGAGCGGAAACGATGGTACTCATCAGCAGAAAGCATCCTTTCATGCGAACGCCGCGGAGAGAAGTATCTCTCCGCGTGCGTCAGGAAATATGGATTAGTTGAAAGATTGAGCCAGCGGTTCGTACTTATAGCTGCCGCTCTTGTTCTTCTTCATCAGATCCTTACCGGTGCCGGTATAGGTGTAGGTTCTCCAGTAGTTGTGCGAACCCAGGCCGAGATCACTGTAGCAGGATACAAGCGGATACATATCGACATCACGGCTGACCACGCTGCAGGAACGCTCACGCTTGTCCCCGTCGTGCCAGTCAAAAATGCTGGTGCCATACTGGCTGTAATCGCCGCCGATCAGGCTGAGGATCGTTCCTGGGAAGTCTGTATGCGAAATGGGAGCACCCGTCGTCTGGACAGCATCATGGTGTTCGTTGGGCTGTTTGATCCAGTAAACCACCTGCATATTCTCACCCTTATCGCCATGATCTGCTGTCACAATAATGGTCGCATCGTCATACAGATCGGCCGCCTTCAGCCGTTCCATATAATCGGCCACCATGGCCATATATCCGGCAATATTCTCCTCGCGCGTGGCATCCTTCTTGTATTCGCCCTTTGCATTGGACGAATATGGTGCGTGTGCTCCGCGCAGATGGATCATCTGTATATACTTCTTTTCCGTCTGGTCCACTGTCAGGCCCTGCGCCTTCAGATGATCAAAGAAATCAGTGTAGGAATAAATCGGCGTGATGGGAGTCTGAGGATTTGCACGGCGGTCCACCAGGTTGTCCACCTTGCCCATTGCCCAATCCAATGCGCCGTCGGAAATCGAAGTATAATAGTAGTAGCGGAACTCCCATCCAAGGCTGTGAATGGTGTCATATATATACTCTGCCGTTTCGCTCGTCCAGGACTGCTCAAAGTATTCGCCTACAAGCAGTGACGGATTGAAAGCGTTGCCGGTCAGCATATGGGTAACAGACGGATAGGTGCCGATATAGCGCGGGTCACAGTTGCTGTAATACGTAAAATCCTTGAAATCATCCAGCATATGTGGATAGCTTCTCAATACACCGTTCAGATAATTGTTGGCAAAATAGTCAATAATGAAAATGATCACATTGCCGTTCTGAGAAACGGAATACAGCTTGTCGCCATTCAGTTCATAATTGAAGCGGTAGGAAGCATTGTATTGCGCTTTTACATGCTCACCGCAGACCTTGCAGGCGCTACTCATGATGTAATCGTAGAGCTCAGGAGAAACAGTGCCTGTGACTTCGAAGCCGTTCATTCTCTGTACCAGTTTGATCCGATCAGTCAGCGTCTTGTTGAACTCACTGCCGCCAGCACTGCTCAGATACTTCAGTTCAACGAGCCGTTCACGCAGCTGTTTGACCTTGTTGCCTGTATCTCCCTGCACCAGCGTTCCCAGCGGGTAACCGTTCTTGGCATTGACATTGCTTGAAAAAATCAGTTCATAGAGCGCTTCATTTATCACACCGGTCTGCTCCAGGCCGTTGTTCTTCTGCAGCTGCTTGATGCGCTCTGTCATAGCATCGTTGAAAGCGTTGTTGGCGATGTTTCCTGTATAGTAGCCCAGCGCCAGCAAACGCTCCTTGATCTTCATGATATCCTTGCCGCTGTTGCCTTCACGGTAGAGGACTTTACCGCCCGCAGGTTCAGGTGTTGCAGTAGGTTCGGGTTCCTGCGTGGCCGCATCGTCGGAGGAAGCAGTCGGTGTATCAGCAGCCACTTTTTTCCCATTTTTCTGCAGGACAGCATCGGACATGATAAAGGCATACAGTTCCTCATCCACTATGCCCGTCTGCTCCAGGCCGTTGACCTTCTGCAGTTGCTTTACACGTTCGGTCATGGTATCATTAAAACGGTTGTGGCTGATAGTGCCGCTATAATAACCCAGTTCAAGCATACGCTCCTTGAGCGCCATGATCTCAGGTCCTGCATCGCCTTCCCGGTATGTGTCAGCCAGCGCACCGCAAGTGCCGAGAAGCACACACACCGTCAGCAGCAATGCCAGCATCCGCCTGATCTGTTTCATGAAATACCTCCTTGGTAGGAATTCGTATACAAACACAGAATAATTATATCATAAGCAAAAGAAATGCGTCAATCAGTTTCTCAACACATTTGTAATACATTTGTAAAAAATACAGTTTGGCTGATGTGTGCACTGTGTCTCTGCCTCACATGCCTTCCAGCGCATGCGGAAGAGATATTGCCTGTACTGCGTCTGGAAGCTGGGCTTCTTGATTATGTGACAGCAAAGCCTGGGGTTCTGACTGTTACAGCAGTGGAATCCGAAACAGTCTCTCCTATAACCGTCAAGTACCGCGGCACTTATTCTGCCACGTTCACAGGCAAGCGCAACTATTCCTTTCATTTAAAAACAGATCAGGGCGAGCCTTCGCACATCTCATTGCTCGGTCTGCGCACGGATGACGACTATGTGCTGCTTGGAGGATTGAGCGATCCCTGCCGGCTTCGTGCCGTCGTAGGACTGCAGCTATGGCGCTCTCTGAATTATCCTGCCCCCCAGTCAGCTCCATGCGAGCTCTATTTCAATGATTACTATAAAGGCATTTACTTTCTCGTCGAACGTCCGGACCGCAAAAGCGCCGGCGTACCCAAAGGCGGCGCACTGTACCGCGTACTGGCAGCATCAGCTGACGATATAGATTTGCTTTCCATGGAGGCCCCAGATGCGCCCACTGGCGAAACATGGTATAATATCGGAAAAGTATGGCCCGAAGAAGATTCAGGCTGGCAGCCTCTTATGTCGATGCTCAATGCACAGGATCGAGCAGAAATGTTCAACCTTGCAGCTTTTGCCGATTACTATCTGTTCATCAACCTGATCGGCGCATCCGACAACATGAGCAAGAATCTGTACTTATGCTGGGACGGCGCACACTTTTCCCCCATGCCGTGGGATCTCGATGCAGCCTTCGGCCGCCTCTACAACGCCTCGCCTTCCCCCAACGATGCATGGTACAGTAATTCCCTTTTTGATGAACTTCTTGAACGTGAAGACTTTCAAAAGCAGCTGCGCTCACGCTGGCTGGTGCTTCGTGAAACACTGTCTCCCGCCGCCATCGATTCCAGCTTTGACAGTCTGAATGATCTTCTGGCAGCCAGCGGCGCCTGGGAACGCGAGGCTGAACGTTTTGCCATATATACCGATTCCGCCACCGGTTTGTCTTATCCCTTTGCTCCGGAGCCGGAAATGGCCTTTATTCATGAATTTATTCTATGCCGATATACAATGCTTGATACGGCATTTTTAGGAGGAATGACAGATGGCTGATCCGCATGCCAGAAAACGCCTGCTCATCAGCGCAGCGGCAATCCTGCTGCTTTGCCTGTTGCTGGAAGGCGTCATCTTCCAGGCAGATGCGCTGCGCACACGGGAGCTTATACCCCTGCCGCTTGACGTCACCTCCGCCCGTATAACGCTGGAAGAAATTGCTCCGGAAGACAATGATGTGACTGCCGTCATGCCTTCTTCACAGACCCGCGATCCTGTTTTCCGTACAACCCTGGCATTTGAAAATCTGGAATTAGAAAACATCCGTACCCTCTCATTTGTTCTGGCTGGGCGAACCGGTCTCATTCGGGTCGAAGTCTCTCTCGCAGATGATGCACACCGCATGTGGCGTACCGGAGCGGATTCAGTCCTTGCCCTTACGGATACTCCTGCATATGCACGTATCAAATCGAATGGTGTGCTGCATGAGCTGGCCTTATCCTTTGAAACAGATGATGAAACAGCGGCAGTAACCACGCTCACACTGAACACCCCGCTTCCATATCATTTCAGCCTGCTGCGCCTGCTGACACTTCTGTTGCCTCTATGGCTCATTGCAGCAGTGATTTCCCTGCGCTGGTGGAAGATTCCCCTTGACCGCCGCAATCCCCGGCATACGCTGGCATACTGCCTGACAGGTCTTGTATGTGTGCTGCTTGTACTGTGCATCAGTGCCCTGTGCATTCCCCAGGAAAAAGGTATGTATCAGTACACATGGGATCTTAAGTATCCGTTTGAAGACGAACTGTATGAATACCGAGCGCAGGCACACGCTGTACTGTATGACATGCTGGCAAACGGACGGATCAGTGTTGATGTGTCACCGGATGAAAACCTGCTGGCATTGGAGAATCCATATGATCCCACCCAGCGGCTGAGCAGCGGTGCACAGACCATGTTTGACTACGCATTATACAATGGTCAGTACTATGTTTATTTCGGCCTGACACCGGTGCTGGTCTTCTATGCTCCATTCCGTCTGCTGACAGGTGCGATTCCTTCCTACAATACTGCAGGTGCCTTCTTTGCGTTACTGACGGTCCTGGCCGCTTTTCTCTGTTTCTGGGAAGCTGTTCGGCGCTTCATCCGCCGTCCGTCACTGTTGCTGACCTGTATATGTGCCGCGGCTGTCGCACTCGGATCGCATCTGCTCATGCTGGAAGCCAGTGCAGACCGCTACCATACGAGCATTGCCTGCGGGCAGGCCTTCTTCTTCCTGACGCTCTGGGCTGCCATGACCGCCTGCAGGCAGAAAACGCGCATCCGCCGCACATGCCTGTTCATCCTGACTGCGCTGTTTTCCATACTTCTCGTGGGCGCCCGTGCTACAGTCGCGCTGACAGCAGCAGGCTGGCTGCTGCCTCTGTTCATATGGGTATTGCTTAACAAAAAGGCGCCTGCACGGCGTCGTGCTATGGATGCACTGAGCTTCCTGATCCCGCTGGCGCTCGGCGCTGCAGCCATTATGCTTTACAATTCGGCACGTTTCGGTTCGGTCTTCGAGTTCGGTCAGACTTGGCAGCTGACACTTGAGGATATCCACTATAACCGTATTTCATTCGGCGATCTCGGAGCTGCCCTTTGGGCATATTTCTTCGACGGCGTACATCTGACAAGCACGTTCCCCTATATCAATCCCGGCAACGGTTTCATCAACCGCAGCGGCAACTGGCTCTATACCGTTGTAAATGCTGGCGCTCTGACCGTTCCTGTCACCTGGGGGCTGTTTCTCATTTTTGCCCTGCCTGAAAAAGCACGGCACGGAAAGCTTAGCGTATATCTTTGCACAACAGTCATGACTGTTTTTGTCGCTCTATCTGGTTACTGTATAGCCGGCGTCGCTCTGCGCTACGTATGCGATATTCTTCCCGCACTGTGCCTTGTCGGTGCGATGGTACTGACCGAGACTGTTTCTCCTGATGCAATTGAAGGACGCGGACATACCTCGGGCATTGCTGCACTTCTTGTTTGTCTGACAGTTATTGTTGCGCTTGCTTTTGCCTTCAGCAATTACCGGAATTATATCAGCCTGTATGCGCCTGCAAAGTATCTGCAGTTATTCAATCTCTTCACTATGACATGACGTTATTTCACTCATTCCAAAGCCAGGTTCAACAGGAGGGCAAAATGGAATTACGCAAGATCAACTTGCAGGACGCTGCTGCACAGTGGGAATACACGACCGCTCTGCCCTCGGATGAAAATGGGCTGACAAACCCATACCATGGCATTTCATATGATGAATACATGAAGAAAGCGCTTCCAGAACTGATCTCTTATGAGCACCCGGTAAATATGCCGGACTGGTTCGTCCCGGAATCGCGCTATTATCTGTGGGATGGGAATCTTCTGGTCGGGGAATTCCGAATCAGACATTATCTGACTGAAGCACTCCGTAACGGCGCAGGACATATTGGTTACAGTGTCCGGAAGGACCTCCGCGGAAAGGGATACGGAACTGAAGGTCTGCGGCTGACAATTCAAATTGCAAGAGAGATCATTCACGAAGATGAAATCTATCTGCGTGTCAATAAAGATAACATTGCATCACAGAAAGTCATGCTAAATAACGGTGCCCATCTGGTCAGCGAAGACGAAAGTCACTACTTCATGCGGATTCCTAAATAAGGTCCCACCGCTTTCACAAATATATGCATATAGAAGGAAACGTCTTTCCGCTGCAACGACGGGAAGACGTTTCCTTCTATAATGATTTCTGTTATTTCTGCGGATTGATCCAACGCACACCGCGCTTGGTCACATAGCTGATGCGCAGCCAGTACTCCAGCCCACCGTAATGATCTGTCTCAAAGAACCAGCGTGCGCCGGGTATGTCCTCCAGTGAAAGTGCTGCTCTGAAACTGCCGTTGCGCATCTGATAATACAGGGAGTCATTCACAATACGCGTAAAGGTGGCCGTCGGTGCCGAATCGACAATATGTACCATCGTCCCGTCTTCAGATATGCCATCGATCAGAGCAATATGTCCGCGTGCCACTGAGAATGTGAACAGTGCGCCTTCCCGCAGCTGGCTGACGATCCAGTCCTGCGTGCGCGATATTGATGCTTTGGTCTGGAACCCGTACTTGGTACTTGCCTCGCGCACCAGGCGTTCATTATTGGTCCCTTCTTCTGTCAGGCACAGTGCATACGTCCTCGCCATGTTTTCCGGCAGTACATCTTCACCTGTAAAGCCCATGCGCTGCAATGCAGATGAAAGAGCGAAGATCGCACACCCGGACTTGTCCAGAGTACTTTGACGATATTTCTTATCCAGCCACCAGCCATCCTTCTGGCTATAAACACGCACAAAGGGGTCAGGCTGCGGCAAAGCGGCATCCACCGTGAATGTGCGTTCCGACATTTCACTTCGTCCGTCTGAATCCGTAACAGTAATCACAAGGCGGTATTCGCCATCTTCCCGAGCACGGTAGGCAGCCGCAAAATGCTCACCTGCTTCGCTCTGCGCCAGCAGCTTATCTTCCTTGTACAGTGTATACTGACAGCTGTTTAACGTCCATGCCTGCACAGTAATATCCACTACACCGCCCACGGGAATGGACTCCGCGCTCAGTGTTACTGCGACTTCGCCTTCCGGAAGCAGTTCCGGTTCATTGGAAGGCACGGCAAATGCCGTGTAGGATGCGGTAAACAGCACCTTTCCGCCTGCCGCGTCGACAAGTGCGCCGTAGCGGTACTGTTCATCGCCATTGAAATACCCGACATGATAAAGAGGTCCGGAAAAGCCGTCCTTATCAGCATAAACCGCTGTTGTCGTATACAGTACTTCCTTGGAAAAGCCCTTGAATGCCTTCTTAAGAGCAGCTCCGGCCTTTTCCGCTGCCTGCATAGGCGACAGGCCTTCTGTCCTGTCTTCTGTATCAGGCGTACCTTTAAGTTGTATAGCTGACACAGGCAAGTAACCACAGCCGGCCTCTGTAACAGCAAGGCAGAAATTACCTTCAATTGCTGTTACGGTAACAGCTGTTCCCGCGGGAAGCTCTGCCAGTACGGCTGATTTGCCGTCCGCCTCCGCAAGAAGGAAAGCTTCCGTCACCAGAGTACCTGCCTCACGGATCCATTTGGGCGCACCAGCAGGTGTTTCATACTGAAAAGAAAGCGCTTCAGTCGGAACATAGCCCTGCGTTTCGCCATATGTCACCTCTGCCCAGCCATCAGATACGGCCAGTACGTATACCGCTTCGGAACTGTTGACCGGCAGCAGCACAGACGCATCTTCTGCAGGAGCAACTCGGAGCAGCAGCGTGCCTCCGTCAGCATAGACAGTCTTTCCGGGCAGCTGTCCAGGCAGACGCAGAAACTCGGTCTTTGTATAGCCCGTGCGTTTCTGGTACGTGATCTTGGTCCAGGTCTCGCCAACCTCAATCACTTCTACCAGCGCTTTATTCGGCACAGAAGTGACCAGTGCTGAACCGGAATTGGGGGCTTTGCGGACATTCAGCCCACCGCTCGGCGTAACGACACGCGCAGTCTCTGCCGAAGCGCAAAGGCACAGACAGACCAACAGTACGACTGTGGATATTAATATGCTTATCTTGCTCAGTTTCAAGTTTTTCCCTCCCGGTAACTATTACTCCACCGACAGTTCTCCCAGGTCAATGTTCTCTTCCAATACCCCTGCAAAACGTTCAAGCAGTGTCTGGTCTCCTGCAGTAAACCGGTTCAGGCTCGGGCTGTCCAGATCCATCACACCAATCACTCGTCCGTTTTTGTGCAGCGGTATTACGATTTCCGAATTAGATGCGCTGTCACAGGCAATGTGTCCGGGGAACTCATGTACATCCGGCACCCGCAGGGTACTGTCTTTTACCGCAGCAGTTCCGCAAACGCCTTTTCCCAGCGGGATATGGATACAGGCAGTCTTTCCTTCAAAGGGGCCTAATGCCAACACCCCGTCCCGTATCAGATAAAACCCCGCCCAGTTAAGATCTGGCAGTGTCTCCCAAATTAACGCCGCGGCATTAGGAAGAAGGGAAACATACCAGGGCTCCTCTTCCGCAAAGCTCTTCAGCTGACGCACCAGGCGCTCGCCCTTTTCGGAAAGGACTTTGGTACGTCCGGATTCCTCCATTTCCTTTGCGAATTCCTCAGGATGCCGTTTATAAAATTCCTGATGTTCTTCTCCTGCGGCGTAAAACCCGCAGAAAGGTTCCAGGGCGATCTGCGCTCCGGGAATTTCATCCAGCGCTTTCTGCGCAGCAAGACGCTCTTTCTCGTTTTGATAGTACACAGCCAGGGTGTAAGAATGTCCGCGGTCGATATACTGCCCGCCGCCATCATATGGATCGACATTAGCCAGGAATATATGCAGCAGAGTGTCAAAGCTGGTCTGCTGCGGATCATATGACACTTCGATGCTTTCACGGTGTCCCGTCTGCTGTGCCTTGACCTGCTCATAAGCAGGATCTTTCTCTTCACCGCCTGAAAAGCCGCTCACAACGCCGGCAACACCTTTTGCGCGTGCAAAGAACGGAGTGATGCACCAGAAGCAGCCGCCCGCAAAATACGCTTTATCCATAATTACCCCCGTGATATTTCGTCCAGTGACATACCAAAGCCCGGCACAAATTCATCCATAAAGTCCTGAACTTCCGGAAGATCGATCTTGCGGATGGAAGCCAGTGTTGATTCCTCGGCCTGAGCAAACTCGAGATTACCTGCCTTGCGCTCCTCAACACATTTGATATATGCGCTGATCTTGTCCGCTGCTTTTACGATGCGCCATGCCTCGCACTTCTCGTCCGGCTCGATCAGCGGTTCATATTCGGACATGATATCCGCGGGAAGCATAGTAAGCAGACGCTTTTCAGCCAGTGACTCCAGTTTGTGATACTCCTTTTTGATTGCCGGATTGTTGTGTTTGATTGGCGTTGGCAAGTCACCAGTGATTACCTCGCTGGCATCATGATACATGGCCAGGACAGCAATGTGCTCCGCGTCATAGTCACGCTCATAGCGCACATTGCCAAGCAGTGCGATCGCATGTGCGAACATCGCTGTCTGGAAGGAATGCTCCATGTCGTTCTCTCTCTGTGTATTGCGCATGAGCGACCAGCGCCGGATCAGTTTCATGCGGTTCATGTAAGCGAAAAAGTGATGCTGCATGGTTTTTATCTCCTTGACACAATAACTGTTTATGCTATAATTTTTCCGTACCCGCTGGGGGTGCTGCAAAGCGGCTGAGATGGCGTTATCGCCGGTCCCCTTGAACCTGTGTAGATCATCCTACCGTAGGGAAGCGGTCATGCGAAGGTATTCTTCGCTCCCGTTTCCCGCATGCTGAAGCATGCGGGTTTTATATGCGGGAAAAGGAGGTATTGAGTATGGAATGGTTTCTGAGAAGCGCACTGGCTGAAGGAACAGAAGAGGCTAAGACGCCGTTCATCGAATGGATCAGTAATCCGTTCGGCAAGCTGGGCAAGGCAGGCATCTGGGAATGGCTTTCAATTGCCGCGCTAGTAATCCTTGCCGTGGTCCTGCTGGTGCTTTCCCGCAAGAAAGTGAAATGGACGACCAAAATGCTGGCACACGCAGCCATGGCGCTGGCCCTTTCCTTCGTGCTCAGCTATATCCGGTTCTTCCGGATGGCCGGAGGCGGAGCGGTCACACCCGGCAGTATGCTTCCGGTCATGCTGTTCGGTGCAGCATATGGCCTCGTTCCCGGACTGCTGGTTGGTTTTGCCTATTCGCTGCTGCAGATTGTTCAGGGTGCGGAAGCTGCGGGCTTCATGGGTCTGCTGCTGGACTACATTTTGGCCTTCACTGCATTAGGGCTTGCAGGTCTGGCGAAAAACTGGCCTAAGCGCTGGGGCTTGTATGCCGCGATGCTCATTGCACTGGTCTGCCGTCTCGTATGCAGCGTGCTGTCGGGCGTCATCGTATGGGGAACACCGCTGTGGGGAAGCATTACGTATAATGTGTCCTACATGCTGCCTGAGATGGTCATCTGCCTGCTGCTTGGTATGCTCATCGGTCCGCGCATTGTCAAACTGATGCAGGAAAAATAAATAGTTTTGCTCTGTTCCGCGCACACTCCGTATGGCAGTGTGCGCTTTTCTTTTTTTGAGAGTAATTCAGTCTCCCGATTCCACGATCAGATGTGCTGTACAGCGATAGTCACCCCAAACCCAGGCATGCGGCAGACTGCCAACAGATGCTTCCATGTGCAGCATGGCAATCCCCATATCGAGGCTGTCTGTGCGTTTTCCCAGAAGACGCAGCGTCTGCTGTCCATAATTCAGCCGCCAGGGCTGCAGATTGACGGCAGAAGGGGCCTGACGCACAGCTTCCGCTGCCTGATACGCCCAGTGCGGCCATTCTGCGGGCGGAGTCAGACAAATATCCGTCAACGCCTTGCGCTTGCGTTTCATCCCAGAGGTTTCACTCTCCGGGATTCCAAGCGCGATCAGCGCCACCAGCTTTTCGTCTTCCTCCGGTTCAGCAGGTACCAGCTTGCGCCGGTAAGTGCCCGACACCCAGCAAGTCGCTACATTCTGTGACTGCGCTTCCAGCACAAAGGCCTCACCGCTGATACCGGCCAGCGTCATTGCATGCGGCTGCTGTTTATTTACAAAGATACAGGCGCAGCGCTTCGCGCCACTGATGCCGCCGAACACCGGGACGCGTACGAAAAGTGAATCCTCACATTCCGCTAGGACGATGCGCACGCCAGGAAGGCACACACGCGCAGCAGTATAATGCAGCGCGGTGAGCATCTCGGCTGTCAGTTCATTCTGGAATCGGCGGCAGCTGACACGTGCAGGTATCGCCGCATACCAACGTGAACACTGGGCAGGAGAATAAAAGCGATCAATCTCACATGCACGCAAAGGGACTCACCTCTGTGTACAGCGTACCACCGCCAAACATGAAAAGCAAGCTAACAAAGTGTTGCAAGAAGATTACAATTGACGTTTTTGTGCAGATGATGTATAAAAAGCACAGAATACATACAGGAGGGATCCTCATGGCAAGAATCTCATTAGGCCGTACCGGGATCACAGCCGAACAGAATGCCTTCGGCGCGCTGCCCATCCAGCGCATCAGCTTTGATGATGCCGCAGCTTTGCTCCGCCGCGCACTGGATGGCGGCATGGACTTCATTGATACTGCCCGCGCATATACCGACAGTGAAGAGAAGATCGGCTATGCGATTGCTGACCGCCGCAGCGAGTATACTCTTGCCACCAAAACAATGGCACGTACTCCCGAAGGTTTCTGGGCAGACCTGCACCAGTCCCTCAAAAACCTGAAGACAGATTATGTGGATATTTATCAGTTTCACTGTGTCGGCCAGTGCTGGAAACCCGGTGACGGAAGTGGTATGTACGAATGTATGCTCGAGGCAAAGAAGCAGGGTAAAATCCGGTTTATCGCCGCAACAGCACATAAGATCGGCATTGCAGAAGAAATCGTGGAAAGCGGTTTATATGACACCCTGCAGTTCCCTTTCAGCTATCTGGCAGGCGATCGCGACATTGCTCTGGTACACCTGTGCAAAAAGCAGGATATAGGATTTATCGCCATGAAAGCCCTGAGCGGCGGACTTATCACCAACAGTGCAGCTGCTTATGCCTATATCGCACAATATGATAACGTATTGCCCATTTGGGGCGTTCAGCGCCCGCATGAGCTTGAGGAATTTCTCAGCTATTTCGATAATCCCCCGGCAATGACAGAAGAAATGCGTGCCGTCATTGACCGCGACCGGGCTGAACTGTCCGGAGATTTCTGCCGTGGCTGCGGATATTGCATGCCCTGTCCGGCAGGAATCGAGATCAACAACTGCGCACGCATGATTCAGTTGATTCGCCGTTCTCCCTCCGCAGGATTTCTGCAGGAAAAAGCACAGGAAAAGATGTACAAGATCGAAGACTGTACCCGCTGCGGCCGCTGCATGAAGCACTGTCCTTACGGCCTGCAGATCCCCGACCTGCTCCGTAAAAATCTGGAAGACTACCGGCGCATCATAGCCGGTGAAGTTACTGTATGATCATTAACGGTCACTTATGCTGACCCAGCCGCTCCGGCCGGTATATTCGGTATCCCCTATTCTGCTGGAAGCTTCTATGATGTAAGCGCCTGCAGGAACGGGAACACCATCCGCATCGCATCCATCCCAATAGAAGAAACTGCCCTCTGTTGGCTGACCTATCGGCCGCGAGGGCATTTTGTAACTCAGCCGTCGCACAACATCGCCTTCTTCATTCCGTACACGCACTGTCAGACAACACGGGAATGCAAGGTGGACATAGATTCCAAGTTCCTGGCCGCGACGCGGTGAGAAGGAAGGATCACACCAGACACGCAGTCGCGGATTTCCTGCATCCGGCTGAACGGTGATCAGGCGGCTGGCTGCTATCATTGCGTTACGGCCTTCCTGTGCCACGATCTGCAGCAGCACATAGCCGTAGGGCATTCCATCTTCTTCACTGACGAGCGTCAGCGAACGTTCCTTGCGGCCCGGCGACAATGCGCCTTCGATATTCTCTTCGTCCTCTACCAGCTGCGGTGCATCAAAACGCCATTCACCATCTTCATAATAGATGAGCTGATATTGAACGCGTACCGGACGGCGCACGGTAAAGCTGAAGAACAGCGTATCCTCCGTCGCATCCAGGACCGCGCTGTCAAGCATGATATCACTCAGCGGACGCTCACCCGAAGCATCCAGCTGTGGGTCATATACATAAAAAACTGTCCTGGCTGACTCGGGATATAGCTGAACTGCGGAGGCGCCATGATTATCGAGCAGTCCCTGATATACTTCTTTCGCGGTAACGCTCCCATCCGCATCAAGATCAAAAGTGTGCGTACGTAGTCCTTCGCACAGTTCCTGGGCAAAATAACTTCCGCCAGTTAGGGAACGACTGCTCCACAAAAGGCTGTCTTCATACGCACCAGCACTGGTCAGCACTGTATACTCCGGAGCCGCAAAAGCGTTCTCTACTTCACCGCTGAAAGCGCCTCTTCCGATAAAGGCTCCGCTGTTGCAGGCATCCAGAATCACGACCTTATGTCCGGGAATTTCATCCAGTGCCATACGAAGTGCAGCCGCACTGATATTATCCTCTTTCTGTCCGTCCGACAGTACAAGCAGCGGTTCGAAAGAAACACGGTCATACAGTCCATGCGTACAGATATACAGAAGCGAGACGTCCCCTTCTTTTGCCTCGCCGAACACCGTGCGGATAGCATCAATCAATTGAGTACGGCTTGCTACTCCGGCGCTCATTTGTGCTATGTCGGCATATCCACGCATATCCGTATTAAGCATTCTCGACATGCGTTCCACATTCATCGCAGCAGCAGGCGTAGTTTCCGTCTGCGTGACAAAAGTATCACAGCCGATCAGCAATGCGCGGCGTACAGGTTCGATTTCGGTCTCCTCACCGTATGCAGAAATGGTCAGGAGGCAGACAGTCACGAAAACCAGCCAAAGTATTTTTTTCATGCTACTGCCGCCTCCTTTCCTGCTTTCAAAAAGTATGCTCTTACTATACTATCTCCCTTTAGGAATTACAATACGCCCCTTTTGCAAAAAAATTTCGGCAAGGGGTTGCATTCCGTTTTTCATTATGATAGAATAATC
>JAFYDF010000132.1 GCA_017544935.1 Clostridia bacterium | reverse complement strand
TTAACGCCCATATTCTTCATGAGCCTAAGCTGGCGTTCAGCTGCCTTTTCGTGAAACGCCGAGCCCAGCGCACCCAGATCATGATGCAGGCATACGCCATGAAGTTTCACATGCTTCCCGTTAAGATACAAACCATTATCCGGGCTAAACACAGTCTCACGGAATCCAATGCGTCTTAATTCGCGCTGATAATCCATTGACAGGCTCAGTGTGTATAAGACAGGTTCCTCCGGCGACCATGGCCTGATATTCTTTACTTCGATCTCCGCGGTACCGTCCGGTGAGAGCTTGCATCCTGCCAATACAGCCCCGCTGCTCTCTCTGAGCTCAGCATATGGCATGGCATTGCCTGCGCCCTGTACCTCTGCGGATATAAGCAGTTTCCAGTTTTCACCCGCACGAACAGTATCGATGCGAAAACCATCCGGGAGCATATGACGCTCAGGCAGAATCAGCATCTGCACATCCCGGAAGATTCCCGAACCGGAATACCAGCGGGTATTAGGGCTGACATGACGGATATGCACGGCGACCTCATGCGCAGCATTATTCTCCAGACCCTTAAGCTCAACAAAAAACGGTGTATAGCCATATCGATGAGTCGTGATGACCTTCCCATCCAAAAGGACATCGGCATCCATGTATACACCGTCAAAGTCCAGAAACACGCATTTGCCTGTAATCTTTGATGCATTCAAAGAAAATGCTTTGAAGTACCAGGCATCCGCTGTCTCATATAAATCGGATACATTCTCGATCAGCCAGTCATGCGGTAATACAACAGCACGTTTCTGAGCGCGCGACGCCTGTTCATAGTTGCTGCCGGAACACAGCTTTACAAATTGCCATCCGTCATTCCACAGTTCTCGCATTGTATCCGCTCCTTCTATCATGGTCATGGCTTATAATAGAGTAGTGAAAATACAGGGCTCTCTTCCGTCGGGAAAATGCTCAGTACCGTTATTATGTGATTTAGTCTCTGCAAGCCCATATAAGCCTTTCCGTATTCTGTGTCCTCCGGCATTCCTTCTGAACAGATTATATTATCCAGCAAGATACTTGTCAAACAAAGCTTTTCATTTTTAAAGTTTTGTTCGTTTTTGTTCGTAATAGTTCGGTTATTCGCAAAGAACAAACGCAAAAGCTCCGTTTCATAGCATATCTTCCAATGCGAAATTGGGGTATGATTCAAGGATATACAGCAGCAACAACGCCAAAGAAGTCCGCGTTGCGCCTTATGATATTTATTGATATAATAGCAGTATCGCAAAGCACAGCAGGATCGGTGTAGCCGGAAAGGATACAAAATGGGCAAGGCATATGCGGTAATCGACACATCAGGCAAAATACTTTACGAGAGCCCGGGCTTCGTACGCAGTAATGCATATGAAGCTGCACAGATGTCGCAAGGTACCGCACTGTATATCAGTGGCGAAGATTCCTTGTCACAGGAAAATGAGCGTCTGAAAGAGCAGCTGAAGCAGGCCGAAGCAGCCAACTCAGCCAAAGAAACTTTTCTCAGCAACATGTCTCATGATATCCGTACGCCCATGAATGCAATTGTGGGCATGACAACACTGGCGCAGAAACATATTGATGAAAAGGTTCGCGTGGCCGACGCGCTGAACAAGATTGAAACGGCAAGCAGTCATCTTCTCAGTCTGATCAGCGATGTTCTGGATACCTCGCGTCTGAATGCCGGCCGAATGAAACTGGCCTCTGAACGCTTTTCGTTGAGTGATCTATTACATGATATCACTATAATCGTACGGCCATTGGCTGATCAGAAGCATCATGTCTGGCAGCTGATTGCCAATGACATTGAAGTAGAAAGTTTTTACGGCGATCCGCTGAGGCTGCGGCAGGTGATCGTCAACATTGTCAACAACGCTATAAAATATACAGAAGACGGCGGCCGAGTAACACTGCAGGTCAGTGAAAAAACGGACGGTAACCTATGTCACCTGATCTTTGTGTGTCAAGACAACGGTATCGGCATGAGTCAGGAATTCGTGCAACGGATATTCGAGCCCTTTGAAAGAGTGAACAACTCCACGGTGTCGCGTA
>JAFYDF010000131.1 GCA_017544935.1 Clostridia bacterium | reverse complement strand
TTCGATTTCGGCATATTTGCCCTGCAGGCAGCATCCTGCCGCCAGCACATGTCCGCCGCCGCCGAACTGACGTGCTATCTTCGAGACATCCGCACCGGGCAGCGCGCGCAGACTGATCCGCCAGCCTTCGGGCGACTCGTCCGCCATAAATGTCATCTGCACACCTTCCAATTGCAGTCCGAAATTAACGATGCCGTGCAGGTCAGCGTCTGATGCTTTCGCCTTTTCCTTGTCCTCTGTAGTCAGGTGCATGCACGTCGCGCGTCCGCCGGCAAAATAGCGTAGTGAGTTCAGCGCGCGTCCAAGTACTTCGGCATAAGCGCGCGGCTTGCACAGGAACATACGTCTCGCGGCTGCTGAAATATCCAGCCCTGCCGCCATCAGTTTTTCCATGCACGCGAACGTGTATGGGCGCACATTGTTGAAGCAGAAATTGCCTGTATCCGTGCTGATCGCCGTATACAGCTGCTCAGCCGCAGGCAGGTCCAGTTCAAACCCCATCTCTTCCCACAGCGCGGTGATCAGCTCGCCGGTAGCAGCTGCAGCGCCGTCCGCAGCCTCGTAATCGCTGAATGCTTCAGCACACGGATGATGGTCGATGCGGACTTTGACAGGTACCGGCGAAAAGAGCTCCGCAGCCGTTCCCATACGCTTCGTGTCTGGCAGATCAAGGGCAATCGCAGTATCAAAGCTGCGATTCATAACCTGCTCAGGCTTGAGTATACCTTCCGCACCATCCAGCCACATCATGGTATACGGGACTGGATCCTGGCAAACGCACAGCGTTTCCTTACCCATTCTGCGCAGCAGCCGCGCAGTCGCGAGCATGGAGCCAATTGCGTCGCCGTCCGGATTGACATGCGTACACAACAGAACGTTGCCCGCCTTTTTCAGGGCGGACAACGTCTGTTCATTAAAGAACTTTATCTTGCTCATCATTTTCGTCTTCCTGCGTTTTCGGTGCGATCTCACGCAGCAGTGAGGCTACGTGCACGCCATAGGCGATGTTCTGATCACGCACGAACAGCAGTTCCGGCGTATAGCGCAATGACATGCGGTGTGTCAGCTCGCGGCGGATGAATCCTGCACCGGACTTCAATGCCGCGATCACGCCTTCCGCCTTGTCATCTTCCAGGATGCTTACATACATCTTTGCATAGCGGAGGTCGCGCGTCACTTCAGCCCGCGTGATGCAGTAGGTACCGCCCAGGCGCGGATCGTGCATGTCTTCCCGGATGATCTTATCTGTCTCACGGCGGATCTCTTCCGAGATCATATCAATACGAAACTTGCTCAATGCCTTATCCCTCAGCGTTCGATCTCCTGCTGGACATAGCATTCGATCTCGTCGTTTTCCTTAATATCGTTGTAGTTCTCGAGTCCGGCGCCGCATTCATAACCGGCATTGACTTCGCGTACGTCATCCTTGAAGCGGCGCAGGGAAGCAAGCTTTCCGTCAAAGACGATGACATTGTCGCGTACCAGACGCACGCTGGCATTACGCTGCAGCTTGCCGTCCTTGACATAGCAGCCGGCGACTGTGCCGACACCGCTCACGCGGAATACATTGCGTACCTCGGCATGACCGATGACCTCTTCGCGGTACTGAGGCGCGAGCATGCCTTTCATGGCAGCCTCGATGTCCTCGATGGCCTGATAAATGACGCGGTAGAGGCGGATGTCGACTTCTTCCTTGGCAGCGGCGTCACGCGCGCTGGAATCAGGACGGATGTTGAAGCCGATAATGATCGCACCGAAAGCGGAAGCCAGGTTGACGTCGTCTTTGGTAATGGCACCAACTGCGCTGTGCAGGATGTGTACCTTGACTTCGTCATTGGACAGCTTTTCAAGCGCCTGTTTGACAGCTTCGACAGAGCCCTGTACGTCTGCCTTGACGATCAGGTTCAGGCTCTTGAGCTTGCCCTCGTTAATGCTGTCGAACAGGTTGTCCAGGGAGACCTTGGTCGTGGAGGTGCGCGCAGCGCGCATCTTCTCACTGCGCTCCGTTGCTACCTGACGGCTCAGGCGGTCATCTTCGACTGCCATCATGTCGTCACCGGCCTCAGGAACTTCGGTAAAGCCTGCGATCTCGACCGGCATGGAAGGACCGGCTTCCTTGACACGTTCGCCGCGGTCGTTCAGCAGCGCGCGTACGCGTCCGAACGCCATACCGGCTACGATGTTGTCGCCCACATGGAGGGTACCGTTCTGCAGAAGCACGGTCGCCAGCGGGCCACGGTTCTTGTCCAGCTTGGCCTCGATAATGACACCGCGGGCCATACGGTCCGGATTCGCCCGAAGCTGCAGCATGTCCGCCTGCAGAAGGATCATTTCAAGCAGGTCATCCACGCCTTCACCGGTCAGAGCGCTAACAGGCGCCATGATCGTCTCACCGCCCCACTCTTCGGGAACGAGGTTGTAGTTGGTCAGATCCTGCTTGACGCGGTCGGGATTAGCGCCTTCCTTGTCCATCTTGTTGATGGCAACAACGATCGGGACGCCAGCGGCACGCGCGTGGTTGATGGATTCGACCGTCTGCGGCATGACACCGTCATCTGCTGCGACAACCAGGACGGCGATATCTGTCGCCTGGGTACCGCGGGCACGCATGGCAGTGAAAGCTTCATGGCCGGGCGCAGCCAGGATGGTGATCATACGCCCATTCATATTGACCGTATATGCACCGATGTGCTGTGTGATGCCGCCAGCTTCGCCTGCGGTCACATGCGACTTGCGGATATAGTCGAGCAGGGAGGTCTTGCCGTGGTCGACGTGGCCCATGATGGTGATGACGGGCGGACGCGGCTTGAGGTCCTCTTCCTTGTCCTCGTAATCCGCTTCGGACAGTTCGTCTTCTGCGGTGCGGTCGAGCTTCATTTCGAGCGTGACGCCGAATTCGGAGCAGACCAGCGATGCGGTATCGAAGTCGAGCTCGCTGTTGATGTTGGCCATGATGCCCAGCAGCAGCAGCTTTTTGAGGATCTCACCGGCAGGCTTGCCGATGCGCTCGGTCAGATCTTTGACGGTGATCGTCTCGGCAGTCATATAAGCCTTGTCGATCTGGATGGGTGCCATCATCTGCTGTGCGGAGACCTGCTTCTTGCTGGAACGGGCACGCTTGCCGCCACGAACCACATCGTCGTCCAGTCCGGCTTCATAGCTTGCATTTTCCTTTGCAATCTGCTTGCGGCTCTTTGCCACACGTTCAGGATCGTGCTGGCGCACATACTGTTTCTTATTGGGATCGTAATTGCTTACGCGTTCCTTCTCAACGATAGGTGCGATCTCAGGAGCACGGGAACGGCTTTGCTGCTGGCGCTGGCCTTGCTGACCGCCTGCCGGGCGCTGGCCGCCTGAAGGACGCTGGCCGTAACCACCCTGGCCCTGCTGGCCGCCGGAAGGACGCTGGCCATAATTGCCCTGACCCTGCTGACCGCCAGCCGGACGCGGTGCGAAACCGCCCTGGCGCTGCTGATAGCCACCCTGCTGGCCGCCCGCAGGACGCTGGCTGTAATTGCCCTGACCCTGCTGGCCGCCTGCCGGACGCGGTGCGAAGCCACCCTGGCGCTGCTGATAGCCACCCTGCTGGCCGCCCGCGGGACGCTGGCCGTAATTGCCCTGACCCTGCTGACCGCCTGCCGGACGCGGTGCAAAACCGCCCTGGCGCTGCTGGTAGCTGCCCTGCTGGCCGGCCGGACGCGGCGGGAGCTGCACCGGCTGCTGGCCGGGCAGGACACGCAGAGCGGGACCAACGGCGGGACGCGGCGCAGGCACTGCGGGACGTGCCGCAGGCGCTGCGGGGCGCTGAACGGGTGCCGCAGGCTGTTTCTGTGCAGGCTGAACCGCTGGCTTTTCAGCTGCCGGCTTTTCTTCTGCCAGAGCAGGCTTTTCAGCAACCGGGCGCTTTTCAGCGACGGGCTTTTCAGCGACAGGTTTTTCAGCAACTGGCTTTTCAGCTGCTGGCTTTTCAGCTGCTGGCTGCTTTTCTACCTTGGGAGCGGGTTTCTCCGCTTCAACGACAGGTTTTTCTTCCGGTTTCTTTACCGGCTTTTCTGCTGCAGGCGCAGCTTCCTGAACAACCGGTTTCTCAACAGGCTGCACAGGCGCACTCTCCTTCTTCGGGGCCGGTTCGGGCTCCGCAGGTACGGGTGCCGGTTCAGGCTCGCGTTCGTCATCATCCGGCATCGTCCATGCTTTCGTATGGAGTTCAGCCTGCTGACGCTTCTGCCTTTCCTCTTCCTCACGCTGCCGCTGCTGCTTCTGACGCTGCAGCTGCTGCAGCAGCATCTCCGCACTGCGGCGGATCCGCGCGGAATCCTCCAGGATCTCGCTTGCCTTCTGATTCAGTTCCTTGGTCGCTTCCTTCAGCTTAACCTTCGCCATTCGACGCTTGTCCCCCCGCATTATCTGCAAAGAATTCTTTATTGTCGTATGCGGTCAACCCGCTTGTTTCCGCTGTTTCCAGCATTTTCTGTGCAAAACCCTTATCTGTCACCGCGGCGGCCATTGCCGTTCGTCCCGCGGCTTCGGTAAGCATGCCTTCCGACAGTAATACCTGCCTCACACTGTAAAAACCCGATGTATCACGGAGACGCTTCTGCGTATTCTCTGACGCGCCCGCATCCACGAGCAGCAGGCATGCATTTCCATGCCTCGCGCTATCCAATGCGGCATCCGTACCGCAGCGCAGTTTTCCTGCCCGCATGCACAGGCCGATTAGTCCGCGCAGTGCTGTTTCACTCTTCCCCATCAGCACTCTCCGCGCTCGGCTTAGGCAGACGCTCGATCTGCGCTGTCAGACTCTCACGGACTTCCTCAGAAACCGGTGCGGAGAAAGCACGCTCCAGCTGCTTTTTTCTGACAGCCTGTGTCAGGCAGTCCGCGTTCGGGCAGACATAGGCACCGCGCCCCGGTTTGCGGCCGGTCAGGTCAAAACTGACCTCGCCTTCCGGTGAACGCACGACACGCAGCAGTTCGCGCTTCGGCTTCATCTCGCGGCAGCCCACACACATGCGCATGGGAATCTTCCTTGGCTTCATGCCATTCCTCCGTGATTATTCCTCGTAACCGGGATCCTGGTCGTAGTAATCCTGCTCGGAATATCCGCCCATGGCTTCCTCAGCCGAAGACATGCCCTGCTCACGCAGATGTTCTTCGAACTGCGTCTCGGACTTGATGTCGATCTTCCATCCGGTCAGCTTTGCGGCCAGACGCGCGTTCTGGCCTTCCTTGCCGATTGCCAGAGAAAGCTGGTTATCCGGCACGATCACGCGGCAGATCTTCTCGGCATCCGAAATGAAAACGCTCACCACATGCGCCGGATTCAAGGCGTTGGCCACGAATTCAGCGGGGTCGGGAGACCACTTGATGATGTCGATTTTTTCATTGCGGAGTTCGGCGATCACCTTTTCCACACGGCTGCCGCG
This sequence comes from Clostridia bacterium, assembly GCA_017544935.1. Classification (GTDB taxonomy): domain Bacteria; phylum Bacillota; class Clostridia; order Christensenellales; family Aristaeellaceae; genus SFMI01. Next base: position 3,987 of record JAFYDF010000131.1, on the reverse strand, counting down.
GGGGCCGACGCAGGCACCTACGGGGTCGATCTGCACATCGCTCGAATACACGGCCATCTTAGTGCGGCTGCCAGCCTCACGCGCGATAGACTTGATCTGCACGATGCCGTTGGCGATCTCGGGAACTTCCATTTCGAACAGGCGCTTGACCAGTCCGGGATGGATGCGGCTCACGTATACCTGAGGCACGCGCTGGACATCATTGCGGTTGCGATGCACCTGCAGTACATAGACCTTGATGTGGTCGCCTTCGCGGTATTCTTCGCCGGGCATATACTCGGACTCTTCCATAACGCCTTCTGTCAGACCAAGCTCGACATACACGCACTTGGGCTCGACGCGCTGAACGATAGCGGTCAGGATCTCGTTTTCTTTCTCTACATATTCATCGTAGATCTTGCCGCGCTCCGCTTCACGGATGCGCTGCACGATCACCTGCTTCGCAGTCTGCGCAGCCACACGGCCGAAATCAGCCGGTGTCACATCGATCTCAACAATATCGCCCAGCTGGAAGTCCGGACGGATCGCCAGCGCTTCCTTCAAGGAGATCTGAACGTTGTCGTCCTCGACTTCTTCCACGACGACCTTGCGGGCAAACACCTGAACAGGCTTCTTGCGTGCAATGACTACGCTCAGGTTCATGGGCGTGCCGGTATGCTGGCGTCCGCTGCGGCGGAAGGCCGCCTTGCAGGCTTCCTCAACTGTATTGATCAGCATTTCCTCGCTGATATCACGCTCACGGGCAAGCGCGCTGATTGCTTCTACGATATCGGGTGTGTTGTTTGCGGCATTTGCCATATTACTTCTTCCTTTCCGGATCAGGAAAGATCCGCGTTTTCAATTTCTTCAAGATTTACTGTACAGCGTGCAACTGCGATCTCCTTTTTCAGGAAAGTGCGCTCCTGCTCGCCGGTTTTGATCGTAATGTCGCCGGCATTGTAGCCGGTGAACTGTCCGGTAAAGACCTTCTGCCCGTCCTGCGGCTTATAGAGCCTCACTTCGACTTCCAGGCCCAGGCAGCGGTCTGCGTCCCTCTGATTCTTGATCGGGCGGTCGATCCCGGGTGAACAGACTTCCATGAAGTCATAGTCAAAGCGTTCGAGCATGGGTTGCAGCGCACGGTGATACGCTTCACAGTCGTCCAGTGAGATGCCGCCTTCCTTATCCAGATAGAAGCGCAGGTAAACACCTGTGTTTTCCTTCTCGAATGCGGCTTCTACCAGCTCATACCCCATCTTGCCGGCCATGCGTTCCGCCAGCTCTGTGATCTGCGCAATTGCAGCGTCGTTTTTCTTAGCCATGCTTCCCTCTTGACAAAATCAAAGAGCGGGTATACCCCGCCCAGGGATACTGTTACGGCGTTGCGGATAAACCGCTCTCCCATAACTTCCCCAAGCAGTTCCCACTCTTCGTTAAACCCTTCTTTCTGAAAAAGACGAATTTTAAACCGGATACTCGCACATTATAGCACGTTCCAGAGAGGAATACAAGCGCATTTTTGCCGTTTTTGGCGCCGTTTTTCGCTATTTTCAGTCGTTTTCGATGCCTGTTACGGTATATCCGGCCTTTTCGACCGCCTGCTTCAGAATTTCTTCGGAAACCGCAACGGGAGCGGCAATCACAGCGCACTTTCCGTCCAGGTCGATCTGGGCTTGCGCACCGGCAGCTTCAAGTGCTTTCTGTACACGCATAGCGCAATGCTGGCACATCATACCTTCAATCTTAATCTTCATAATCGAAGCCTCCTTGATCATCTTTTGCTTATTGTAGCATACTGCTGTTATCACTGTCAAAAGGCCCGAGCATGTCAAGCATGGACACCTGGTTCGTATCCTTGAGTCCCTCCAGGGCACCCGCGTCCCGAAGCAGTTCGACAACCGCAGTCGAAACCTTCGCGCGGTTCTTCAGGTCTTCAATGGAAATAAACGGCTGCGAGCGCGCTTCAACGATTCCTACCGCAGCGGACTCGCCCAAACCGCCGATAGACGTGAACGGCACACGCAGGCAGTTGTCCTCCATCACGAAATCCTTCACGTCGCTCTTGTACAGATCAGCAGGCAGGAAACGGAATCCTCGCATCAGGAACTCGAGAACCATTTCCAACGCCGTCTGCGCATCTTTTTCACGCGCGGTCGGCTTTTCCATCTGATCAAGCTCAGCTATGCGCTCACGTACGCGCTCAGGCGGCATGATCATCGTCGCAGCATCGAAACCTGTTGCGCGGATCGTGAAGTATGCCGCGTAGTATGCCAGCGGCATATGCACCTTGAACCATGCAACACGCAGAGCCATCGTCACATACGCAACCGCATGGCCCTTCGGGAACATGTACTTGATCTTCTTGCAGCTGTCCACGAACCAGTGCGGCACGTCAGCAGCTGCCATCGCCTCCTCCATTTCGGGCTTGAGGCCGCGGCCTTTGCGGACGCTCTCCATGGTATCGAAGGAGATCTTGCTGTCCACGCCCTTGGAGATCAGGTAATTCATGATATCATCACGCGTACAGATGCATTCCTTCAGTGTGGCAGTGCCGCTGTCGATCAGGTCTTTCGCGTTGCCCAGCCATACATCCGTGCCGTGCGACAGTCCGGAAATGCGGATCAGTTCCTCCATGGTGGAAGGCTTCGTATCTTCAAGCATGCCGCGCACGAATGCGGTACCAAACTCGGGAATGCCCAGTGTACCGGTCGTGCAGTTGATCTGCTCCGCAGTAACACCCAGCGCTTCGGGTGAGCAGAACAGTGACATGACCGCTTTGTCATCAAGCGGTATCTCCTTGTAATTGACACCCGTAATACGCTCGAGCATATGCATCATTGTCGGATCGTCGTGGCCGAGGATATCCAGCTTGACCAGAATGTCATGCATGGAGTTGAAGTCATAGTGCGTGGTAATGATATTGCTGGTGTCATCATCTGCCGGATGCTGTACGGCAGTGAACTGGCAGATGTCATATGCCTTCGGAAGCACGACCATGCCGCCGGGATGCTGACCGGTCGTACGCTTGACGCCTACACAGCCCGCGACCAGGCGGTTCTTTTCTGCTTCCGTCGCCATGATATTGCGCTTTTCCAGATACTTGAGCACAAAGCCGTAGGCAGTCTTCTCTGCAAGCGTGCCGATCGTGCCGGCGCGGAACACAAAGCCCTGCCCGAAGAGTTCTTCAACATAGGCCATGGCGTGGCCCTGGTATTCACCCGAGAAATTAAGGTCGATATCAGGCACCTTGTCGCCCTTGAAACCAAGGAATACTTCGAAAGGAATGTCAAAGCCGTCCTTTGTCAGCGGCTGGCCGCAGTTCGGGCAATTCTTATCGGGAAGGTCCACGCCGATCGTGTATCCTTCGGGAATATCAAACCATGCCTGACGGCAGTGTTTGCAGCGATAGTGCGGCGGCAGGGCGTTGACTTCCGTAATGCCGCACATGGTTGCCACCAGCGAGGAACCAACAGAACCGCGGCTGCCTACCAGATAGCCGTCGGCATTGGACTTGCGCACAAGCTTGCTGGCTATATCATACAGTGTCGCGTATCCATAGCCAATAATGGATTTCAATTCCTTATCAAGACGCTTCTGTACGATTTCCGGGAGCACATCGCCATACATCTCATGAGATGTCTTTTCCACCATATCACGGATATCATCCGGCGCGTAATCCCAGACAGGCGAGAAGGTCGTTTTGCCTTCGGGATGCTTGGGGAAGAGCGCAATCTCGCCGATGCGGTCAAGGATCTTGTGCGGATTGTCGATCACGACCTCATGTGCCTTTTCCGCCCCGAGATAGCTGAATTCTTCAAGCATCTCCTCAGTTGTCTTCAAATACAGCGGCGGCTGTTCATCGCAGTCTTCATACCCCAAGCCATCCTGCAGGATCGCACGGAACACGCTGTCTTCTGGATCGAGGAAATGCACATCGCCCGTGGCTACAACCGGAATGCCCAGTTTCTCACCGAGGCGCACGATCGTGCGGTTCATTTCGCGAAGCTC
>JAFYDF010000002.1 GCA_017544935.1 Clostridia bacterium | reverse complement strand
GAGATCAACGAGGCGTATGACCTGATTATGAAGGACCGCAAAAACGCCGGCGCGGGATCGGGCAGCGCGGGAAGCACCGGCAGCGCGCAGCAGAGCGCGTCTTCTGCCAAGACCGGCGCGAAAAGGCCGCAGTTTGGCATGTACACCGGCAGAACCCCTTATGCGGGCAAGGTGCAGGACAGCAGACAAAACAAAGCTCTTGCAAAGTCGCTCGGGCAGCTGCTGCCGGACGAGAACAACAAAGCCTATTATGAGCAGCTTCTGAAGACGGGCAGGATCCCTTCAAAGGTCAATCTCAGAGCTTTTGTCGAAGGACTGAGTCATGATGCGCATGATACCGATCCCGATGATGCGGAACTGATCACGCGCTTCGAAATGCAGAATACCACACCTGACATATTGATCACCAACTATTCCATGCTGGAGTACATGCTGCTCCGGGATCGAGAGGACAATATCTGGAATGAGACTGCGGCTCATCTTCGTTCCAATCCAAAGGAAAAGCTGCTTTTCATCATTGACGAAGCGCATATGTATCACGGCTCGTCTGGTGGGGAGGTGTCGCTGCTGATACGACGATTGATGTCCCGCCTGGGTATCGATCGCGACAGAGTGCAATTTATCCTGACCACGGCCAGTATGCCCCACACTACGCCGGAAGATGAAGCGGCAGTTTCAACCTTTGCCGGCGATCTTACCCTGACATCCACGCCGGAACGCTTTGTGTACCTATATGGTCATCAGGCAAAAAGGGATTATGGCTCCAGTGTAGATATGTCTGCTGATGGCTTGGCTTTGCTGGATCTTGAAGGAATGAGTCGCAATGAGGATGATCGCCTGGAAGCGCTCAATCGCTGGATTCGGGATAGTGAAATGAAGACTGGCCCATTTGGCTCCATAGAGGAAGCTTCATACTGGCTGAATGATCACCTGATGGATTACCGCCCTTTCCAACAGCTGTTTGAGGCCTGCAGAGGCAATGCCATCGCCCTGGATGAGCTTGCGGCGACCATTTTCCCCAATCAAACCAATGCGTTGGAAGCCGTGGACGCCATGCTGACCCTTGCGCCGCTGGCGCATGATCGCACCGGAAACGTGCTGTTTCCGGCGCGCATGCACATGCTTTTCAGAGGTTTTAACGGTATTTATGCCTGTATGAATCCCCAGTGTCCCAACAGCCATGAGGGTAACGGTCTGAAGCTGGGTGCGGTTTTTCTGAACGACAGACACTATGTATGCCCTGCCTGTGGCGGAAGAGTGTATGAGCTCTATACTGACCGGCGCTGCGGCGCGCTTTACCTGCACGGATATGCTAGGAACACCGCAGGAAGGCAGTACCTGTGGAGCGGCAAGGGCGCGTTCTATGAGCCGGGTGAGATGAAGGAGCTGCACCTGTATCTGCCGATGGAGAATGATTCCATTCCCGAATTCAAGCGTGGCCGCAACCGCGTGCTGCGCTGCTGGCTGGACATCAATAATGGATATATTACCTTTGATGACTCCGACATGGACGCACCGGGTTTCAGGGAGCTATGGTATTGTGAACCCAACAAACGCCGCAAGGATAATCCTGATCTGATGACCTTTGGTACCTGCCCCAAGTGTCAGAGTCCGTTTTCCCATGCCCGAATCCAGAGCTTTGATACGAGGGGCAACGAGCCCTTTTATAATATCATACAAACACAGTTTCAGGAACAGGCCGCAGCAAGCAAAGAAAAAGAAGACAATGCCGCGCTGCCCAATGATGGCCGTAAGGTCCTGCTGTTTTCGGACAGCCGTCAGCGTGCGGCACGGCTGGCTCGGGATATGTCGATTGCCTCAGACAGCATGGCTGTTCGCAAGCTGTTCATGATTGCACTTTATCAGCTTGAAAGGGACAGTGAGAACCAGGACAAGGATCCGCTGCTGGACGACATTTACGCCTATATGGCCCGAGAGGCAGCCAACCAGAATATCGACCTGTTTTCCAATGAGAGCCGGGAACAGTTTCGTGCTGCTCAGGAAACCTATCGGCGTACACCAGTCGTTGCTCGTACCCGAAGGCGTTCATCTGGTATACGCAGAATGCCGTTGAGCGACGCGCCACAGGAATTGCAGGAGCATATACTGCGCCTCTTCTGCGCGCCATACAACACGCTTACGGACAATGGACTGTGCTATTTATTGCCCGAATATGAAACCATGCTGGACGCCATGGGGCTGCTTCGGCAAAAGGGTATCGACGTGGAT
>JAFYDF010000015.1 GCA_017544935.1 Clostridia bacterium | reverse complement strand
GTGGTCATCAAGATGGCGTAGTCAACGGTAGCACCCAGCTGAATGGTGGAAATCAGGATTGGCCCCACGAAGGGCAGCTCGGTGCCCGTGTAATACGGGATACACAGGTTGGCAGCAATGGCCAGCTCGATGATCGCCACTAGCAGCACCGGCAGGGAGAAGGACTTCTGCACCAACAGGATGATTATGAAAATGGCGATGATGGAAATCAGGCTGACTACGGTGAAGTCGTGATCGGTGCAAGCAATCAGGTCTTTCGTGCAGGGTGCTTCGCCAATCAGCATGCCGCCCTTGTCATACTTTTTCAAAATGCTGTTCAGACTGTCAATCTGGGCATTGACCTCATCGGAAGAGATCACATAAGCGGAGTTGATCAGCATTAACTGATAACGTTCACCCTTTACAAGGGATAAAATATCATCTGGAACAATGGATTCTGGAATGCCAGCGCCAAGTAAGCTGTCGATACCGATCACGCTCTTTACACCGTCCACTTGCTGCATTTCTTCCATCATATCACGGACGTTCTTCTGGCTCACGTCGCTGTCTACCAGCAGCAGGTGGGTAGTGGCCATATCGAAGGTTTCTTCCAGCTTTTTATTGGCAATAACGGATTTCAGCTCCGGAGGCATGACCTTGCTCATGTCATAGTACACATTCACATGGTTGTAGCCGTAGAATGCCGGTATGATCATGATCGCCAGCATGACTGCCAGCAGCTTGTAATGCTTGACCACGAAGCGTCCGATGCCGCCTACATCGGGCAGCAGCGGCTTGTGAGAAGTTCTTTCGATAGCGCCATCCAGCAGGCGGATCACACAGGGCAGCAGTAACACCGTACCCAGCAAGCCCATGATTACTCCCTTGCTCATCACAATGCCCAAATCCTTGCCCAGGGTGAAGCTCATAAAGCAAATACTCACAAAGCCTGCGATGGTGGTCAGACTGGAGCCCAGAATGGAAGTAAAGGTAAGGTGAATTGCTTCTGCCATGGCCTCGTCCTTATCCTCGGTCAGGGCTTTCTGTTCCTTGTAGCTGTGCCACAAGAAGATGGAATAGTCCAACGTTACGCCCAGTTGCAATACGGCGGCTACAGCCTTGGTGATATAGCTGATCTCGCCCAGGAAGTAATTACTTCCCATGTTCCACAGGATGCTTATGCCGATGCAGGCCAGGAAGATCAGCGGCAGCAGGAAACTGTCCATGGTGATCATCAGCACAACAGCGCACAGCGCAACGGCGATGCCTACGTAAATTGTTTCCTGCTCTTCTACCAGTTGTTTGGTATCCGTGACCACCGCGGACAACCCGCTGACGAAACACTTTTCGCCGGCTAGCCTGCGTACCTGGCTGATGGCTTCCATGGTTTCTTCGGAGGAAGAACCTTCATCGAAAAATACGGCTGAAAGCATGCAGTCGCCCCGCTGGAACATTTCACGAATATCCGAGGGGATGATTTCGATGGGAAACATTCCTTTGGTGAGGGAAGCAAAGCCGATTACACTGTCCACATGGGGGATGTTTTTCAGTGCGTTTTCCATATCGGCTTGTTCAGAGATGCTCATGCCCTCTGTGACCAGCAAGGAAAAAGCGCCTTTGCCAAAGTCCTGAAGAAGGATTTCCTGACCCTGTACCGTTTCCAGGTCCTGAGGCAGGTAATACAGAAGATCATATTTTGTCTTAGTGGCTGCCATGCCAAGCACTGAAGGAATCATCAGCGCAATGCAAAGGATGATGACCGCGATTCTATGCTTGACCAGCCATTTTGTGAAGCCTTTCACATTCTTAACCTCCCAACATACATCGTGTTACAAAACACTGTGTTGACTTTCTCAACGATGCGAATTATAATCATTCACGTGATTGATTTCAATAATCAATTTGATAATCAATCGTTTGTTAATAAACAATTCGGCATGATAGGGGAACTTAACCGACACATGACCTGGAAATTGTTGAGAAAGAAGGCTTTGACCCATGACGCAGGCAAATGAGGTTTCTCAGAAAAAAGAAGACCGCCGTGTACGGCGGACAAAAAAGATGTTGACCCAGGCATTGACCCAACTATTACAGGAAAAACAGATCAATGAAATCACGGTCAAAGAGCTGACCGATCTGGCAGATATGAACCGGGGTACTTTTTATCTGTATTATAAGGATATCTTCGATATGCTGGAAAAAATCGAGGATGGCCTGTTTGAAGCGTTGGAAGAAATCGTGTTCCTGCATGAACATGATGATGTAAGTCAACAGACTAAGCCGATTCTGCTGGATCTGTTCCGTTTCATTGAGGACATCCAAGAAATGTGCCGGGTACTGCTCAGCCCTCACGGGGACATGAATTTTCTGCACAGGCTCAATGAAGTCGTGCGGGAAAAGTGCCTCCAGATGTGGCCGAATAAAGAAGACAAGAACGATGCCACTTTTGAATATCACTATAGCTTTGTGGTTTATGGCTGCGTTGGAGTCTTCCGGGCTTGGCTGAACAGTGAATGCCAGGAGCCTGCTGAAAAGATGGCGGAAATGGCAGATGCGATGATACGAAGAGGCAGTCTCTCAATTGCCTGACTGCGAAGCTGTGACAACATACGCTTGATTTTGGTTTGTATTATACAGGCGTTAAGTAAAAGAAAATAAATCATATCCATGCGGATTCTCTGACCAAGGCGTCGGTATATCGAAGGAGCTTTTCTTGGTATGCGTAAATCCCAGTATTATTCCCTGACGGAGGGAGCGCTGCTTCCAGCCATTGTTCGTTTCAGCATCCCACTCATGCTTTCCAATATTTTGCAGGTCTTGTTCAATATGTCCGACATTGCTGTGGTCGGACGGTTCGCGGGCTCTCAGGCTCTGGGCGCGGTAGGCTCCACTACCATATTGGTCACGCTGTTCACTGGCTTCCTGATCGGTATGGGCAGTGGAGTGAACGTTGTCACTGCCCAGTATATAGGTGCGAAAAGGCATGAGAATGTATCCAAAACCGTCCACACCTCCGCGATCCTGCTGTTGATCACAGGTGTACTGCTGCTTGCGTTCGGCTTTCTGCTTACACCGGCTTTGCTGCGGCTGCTGGGTACAAAGGATGTGCTGCTGGACGGGGCCATCCGTTATCTGCGCATCTATTTGCTGGGGATGCCTGCACTGGCGGTGTTCAACTTTGGTAATGGGGTACTATCCGCATCAGGCGATACGAAGCATCCACTTTTGTTCCTCTCCATTGCCGGAGCACTGAACGTGGCGCTGAATCTGCTGTTTGTGATTGTGTTTCAAATGGCGGAAGCAGGTGTGGCGCTGGCATCTGCTCTTTCGCAATATGTATCCGCCGGATTGATTGTTCTGTCCCTGGCCCGTCGATCGGAATCCATTGGATTGCATCGTTCTCTGCTTCGCCTGGATATAAGAAAATGTCGTCAGATCCTTTACATTTCCATTCCTTCCGGACTGCAAAATGCCATCTTTGCCATCGCCAATCTGTTTATTCAGGCAGGTGTCAACACCTTTGATGCTATCATGGTGGAAGGAAACGCGGCGGCAGCCAACGCGGACGCATTAATCTATGATGTCATGGCGGCAGTCTATCTGGCCTGTTCCAGCTTCATGAGCCAGAACTATGGCGCGGGGCATCGGGAGCGCGTGAAGAAAAGCTATCTGCTTTGCCTGGGGCTTTCCTTTGGAATTGCTGCTGTCATGAGCGCGGTGCTGGTGATCTTTGGAAGATCTTTCTTATCCCTTTTTACAAAGGATGCAGAGGTAGTGGAAGCCGGTCTGATGCGACTGCGGGTGATGGGCTGTTCTTATGCTTTTTCGGCGCTCATGGACTGTACCATTGCCGCTTCCCGTGGCCTGGGCCGAAGTATGGTACCGACTGTCATTGTGATCCTGGGTTCATGCGTGTTCAGAGTCATTTGGGTTTTTACGGTGTTCGCCTATTTTCATACGATCCTGTCCCTGTATTTGCTCTACATATTCAGCTGGACTATTACCGGTATCGCGGAACTGGTTTATTTTATTCACTGCTACCGCGAAAAAATGCAGGTATGTCAACTATACCGATGCAAGTGAAGCTCCATAAAGATGTAGAGGATACCTTGCTCGGGTTTGCTGTTATTATCTCATAGCTGAATAGAAATGAATGTTTAGCGCTATTTTCGCAGTCCCTTTGGATAATGGTTTTTCATCTGGCCGTCACTTGCCTTGCCAAAGCCTATCTGCCAGCCTGAATATGTCATTGCATAATAACCTTTGAAAGAATCATCACATTGAACAGAATCACCGTGAAGATAAGAAAGGACAGAGTTCTCATTCAAAGGGTAACCGGGGGAGAGATTGACAGCCAGCGCCATAGCGTGATCTGGAACGAACACTTTTCCGCGGACATCTCCCAGTTGCAGACCGAGCCGCAGAACACGGATTCCGTCAAGGGGCGGCACTGCTTCGGGCGCATGGCACAGATGTCCGGCGAGGACAGAGTCAGCGGTTATATCTTTTGCTGGTATATGCCCAGAGGCAAACTCCCTGAACAATGCAGCCTCTTCGCGTTTAGGGGCAGATAGAAGAACGGGAGATACCGGCTTTGAATCCCTGCCGTCAGCGGCAATTTTTTCAAGAAGCGCGACAAAGTGGCCTTCACCGTTAAAACGATGCGGCCAGAGGCGCAGCATGCCGCTTTGAGCATCAGGCAGGCCTTCTATATGAATCGGAAGAAGACGGAAGTTGCTGTGCGTATTCAGAAATACATCAATGGTTTCTTCGTTTTCGAGACAGTTGAAAGTACAGGTGCTGTATACCAGATACCCGCCTGCGCGGAGCATGGACGCAGCAGAATCCAGGATCTCATTCTGACGCGAATGGCAGCGTGCCGGGGAATCAGGCGTCCATTCCGCGCGCGTCTCAGGATGCCTGCGGAACATACCTTCACCGGAGCAGGGCGCATCTACAAGGATCTTGTCAAAAAACTGCGGCCATTTTGCTGCCAGCTGCTGCGGATATGCTGACGTAACGACCGCACAGCAGATTCCCATGCGCTCTATGTTCCTGGAAAGAATCTGAGCACGTGAAGGCACAGGTTCATTAGCGACCAGCAGCGAGAGCCTGGCAGAAGCAGCCAGCTGCGTCGCTTTTCCGCCCGGTGCAGAACACAGGTCCAGCACGCGGTCGCCGTCCTGCGGCGCAAGAACGGCAGCTGCAGCCATGGCAGAGGGTTCCTGCAGATAATATGCCCCGGCTTCATGCAGAGGCGCGGCACCTGCAGTTGATTCATTAGAAAGGAAGAAAGCGTTGCGCGCATAGGGGATAGGCGAAAGCAGTTCGGCTTTGTCTACGGGACGGCGTTCATCCCGGAAACGGATACCCCGTAGAGAAGGCTTTTCATAAGACGCAAAAAACGCTTCCGCTTCAGGACCCAGCTGAGCACGGATCGAGGAAACAAAAGCGTCAGGCAGCGGATAATTACTGTTCATTGGTTATGCGGTCATCAGCATCATCGGGAACCGCACCGGGATAGACGGGAGCATGGAAAGCATCACGTGCCTGGACAGGCGGTTCGGGATAACGGAGGTTATGTTCGGATGCACCGATATCCTGAAGACGGAACCTCGGCATGTTGGAGCGCCTGGCACGGCGACCGTGTCGGTCGCTGCGGCGGTTGCGGGCTTCGTACTCGGGATAGTTGCGGATCGGCGCGATCGTTTCCGGGATCTGTTCTTCGACAGGCTGCTGAGTAGCGGGCGCATAGTATTCTTCCGGAATAGGTTCCTGCATACTCAGATCCTGGATCGGAGTATCCGAGAAATTGAAATTCGGAAGGGAGTCGGTAAACCCCTTCTGGAACTCCTCTTCGTCCCGCAGGAACTCTTTTCTGTGAAATAGACGCTGGAGACGGGTGCTCCATACATACTGCGGACGCCAGCGGAGGATATAGATCAGGGCATCAACAAATAATGCCGCCAGCACAATAACAAGTACAAGCGGTATCCAGTGCCTGCCCAGCCAGGCAAGAAAAGCGCTTCCGCGCTGCGGGAGCGTGAGCAGTGCCGAGAACAGCACACGCATCCATCCCAGCAGCAGCGTCAGCAGTGAATTGGCAAATCCGTTCATATTATTACTTGGAAGCTATCTCAACGGTCACCATGACCGTATCTGAACTCAGGTATACGGCGCCGGACGGCGGAACGAGGCTGATGCGGCGCATAAGGGTATCTGAAGCATTTGTCACATCGATCTGCTGAGCAGTCATCTCAACCAGATGCAGCTCATTCAGGGACTCGATAAGCTCGTTGCTGCCGGCAATCGTAAGCGTCGCTGGTTCAGCGGTGATCCTCTTGATGACATATCCCTCGGGGACGTGCCCGCTGACCAGATCGGTCGTGTTGATGACCAGTTCCTTGGCAGCATAGATTGGCTGCTCAACAATGAAGCTGTCCAGTATGACGCTTTCACTGGTCACTTCGATCAGAGACCTGTCAATATCAGATCCATCTGCAGCTACCAGACGGAAAGGCACGGCAGTACGTTCCACACCGGTTTGCGCAGAAAGTATGCTCATATCATAATCTGCCACACAGCGGACAACACGCTCTACTTCCGACTTCGGACCGGATACGGTGACATAGACAGGATCAACGCTCGCGCTTCCTGCAAAGAAGTTTTCCTCCAGATCACCGCTGATGCTCAGACGTACGGGAATACGGCTGCGGGAGATGTATTCCTCTACCTGAACAGTAATGGAAGAAAGGCTCATATCAGATACGGATCCGTAGGAAGTGGTGGTTGTGGTAAGAAGGTTCAGGGTCTGCTCGCCTGCTGAGCGAATGCGGGAAAGATCCACACGCAGATTATAGTTGGAAGCAGCTGCCGCATTATAGTTCTTCTGCGGGACATCCGCTTCGATGGTTACAGTGGGCAGATCCTGCAGACCGTCAACAACGATAAAGCCGTTATGGCGCAGTGTGTCCGCGTTGAGAACATTGATGGTCACATCTTCAAAGGTCTTGGAACGTGTCAGCGTATCATCCTGCGTAATAAGGCCGCTCCACAGGGCAATGGCCAGCAGGACGGAGATCAGTTTCCACTGCCAGTTATGCGTGAAAAGCGATGCCACACGCTTCAGCAACGCTTTGAAATCAAGCTTGCTTTTTGTCATTGTGCAGCACCCCCTTTATCCAGCTCTGAGCACGGGAAAAGATGGAGAAGATGGAACTGTTCGACCGCTGGTAGAGGCCCGAAAGGATCTCTGTCAGTGTGTCGGCATCCAGATGCCTCGTCAGACGTCCGCCGCGCGCCATGCTGATAACACCGGTCTCTTCACTGACAACCAGGACGGTCGCGTCCGTCGTTTCGGAAATACCGATCGCCGCACGGTGACGCGTTCCGAGGTCGCGGGAAATTGAATTTGATTCGCTCAGTGTGGTGAGCATGCAGGAAGCGGCTACAATGCGGTTCCCGCGGATAATGACAGCACCGTCATGCAGCGGTGTATTGGGCTCAAATATGTTTTCAAGCAGCGGCGCGGAGATCTCGCTGTCCAGGGAGGTGCCTGTCTCTACAACATCCTTAAGACCTGTGCGCTGCTCAAACACGACCAGGGCACCGACACGGCGGCGGGAAAGGCTGGTCAGGCACTGCACGATCTCGGTAATGATACGTGTATTCTCGTCCACTTTGCTGCTGCCGGGAAGCTCGAATTTGGCGCCGCGGCCCAGCTGTTCAAGGGCATGGCGCAGTTCGGGCTGGAACAGGATGACCATGACCAGAACACCGTTGCTGACAATCAGTTTCAGGATCCAGGTGATCGCCGGCAGGCCAAGGAGCTCAGACAGGAAACGGGCAACAAGCAGCAAAATAAAACCCTTGACTACGTCGCTCGCGCGTGTGCCGCGGGTAAGCATGATGAGCTGGTAGATAAGGATTGCCACCAGTATGATATCTATGACATCGGTAAACTGCGGACGGTGGAAGATGTTCCAGAAGAACATACCGATCTGGTTCACAATGCTTGCCACGTCCTACCGACCTCTCTTTCCATCCCTTGTACTTTATTATATATAATCTTTATGCTTTTGTTAAGAGGGTAAAACAGAAATATTACAAAAAATTCTAAAAATTTACAGGGAAAACGCAGTCCAAAGTCTTCTGTGAAGTATCTGTGGCAATGCAGAGAAACTGTTGAGAAAAGCAGGCCCGGAACTAATTCAAGTCACAAAATTGAAAAGCAGCGGCGACAACAGAAGAGAGCTGTGATCCCGGACTTGCAACAGAATAAATGGAGATTTGTGAAAAGAAGTGAAATCGTAGTATAATGGACCCGACCACTAAAGAAAGAGTGATCATTCGTCAGCACTCACTTTGTTTGATGCCTGCTGTAAACGAATGATCGCAAAGGAGAAAGACCGTGCACAAAAGGAGAATACCATTGCTTCTGAAATTATTGATCTGGGGGATATGCCTCGGCGCAGCCGTGTGGATCGGACTGGTTCTTTTTGTGACCGTGAAGGAGCACACGGTACCTGAAGCGGATCCTTCCAAAACAGATGCGATCGTTGTGTTGGGAGCGCAGGTCAGGGCTGACGGGACGCTGAGCGTACAGCTGCAGTGGCGGCTGGACAAGGCGCTGGAGATCTACAGGAGCCATCCGCAGATGATCGTCGTATGCGGAGCGAAAGGGACTGACGAGCCGGTCACTGAGGCTGAAGCCATGCGCACTTATCTGGTCGCAAACGGTGTTCCTGAGGATCAGGTGCTGATGGATGATACTTCATTCAATACGCGGCAGAACCTTGCGAACGCGAAGAAGCTTCTTCCTGACGGCACGAAAAACGTGCTGATCGTAACAAGCGATTATCATCTGCCGCGCGCGCTCGCACTCGCTTCGGACACAGGCCTTGAGGCATGCGGCGTAGGCAGCCCGATCAAACTGGTATACTGGCCGAAGAACCATTTCCGCGAGGCGCTCGCCTGGGTGAAATACTGGCTTCAGAGCTATGGCCTGATGTCTTTGTGACAAACGTTGGAAAAGTGTTAAAAAAGGCTCGGAAAACGGCTGAAATTATTAAAAAAGTTGTTGACAAACATATGAACGGTCACTATAATAGTGCTGTTCACGATTGGAGGGATTACTTTGCAGCTGGACGTTTCGCGGGCTATGCGTTCGCCGGATGAAAAGTTTCCGTTTATCCATCATGAGCGTATTGCCCCACAGGATATTTACGGGGAAGAAGTGACGTTCGATGAACCGGTGGTTCTCGAAGGCCGCTTTTGCATGTCCGGCTCTGAGCTGACGCTGGACGGCACATTGACAGCGACGGCCCACTCCCGCTGCTGCAATTGTCTGGGACCGGCTACGGTTCCCATCAACGTGCCGTTCCATGAAACGTTCGTCAGACTTGACCATGCAGTGGAACCGGAAGACGATGACCCGGACAGGCTGTCATTCACGGGCTCCAAAGTGGAGCTGGGGCATCTGGCGCTTACACTGGCAATGCTGGAGCTGCCGATCCGCATTCTGTGCAGACCGGACTGCGAAGGATATAAGCAGATGGCGCCGCAATATACGGGCAGAGCGGCGGAAGAAGCTTCTGCCAATCCGTTCTCTGTTCTCAAGCAGTTGATTAAGAATGATCAGGATGATCAGGAGGTATAAATCATGGCTGTCCCGAAGGGAAAAATTTCTAAAGCTCGTAAACACAGCCGCAAGGCGAACTGGAAGCTGAGCCTGCCGGCGATCGTTACCTGCCCGCAGTGCCGTCAGAAGATGCTGGCGCACCGCGTTTGCAAGAACTGCGGCTATTACAACGGCGTTCAGGTCGTTGCACACGAAGAAGAAAAGTAATTTTCCCTGAGAAGAAGAGGAGTACGTTCAAAGCACCAACAGAGAGAGCGGTTCACTGGCTGGAAGGCCGCTTGGGTAAGGCTGGAACGGAAGGTCGCTTCGGAGGGAGTCGGGTGAATAATTCAGCCCGTCCGTTTGGCGCACGATATCGCGCTGCAGAGGCAGCATTTGATATATGCTGTAAAGCAAGGTGGTACCACGGATCGCTCCGTCCATGCATGGACGGGGCGTTTTTTCATTCAGAAAGGAGCGGAAGTATGAGCGAGCAGTTCAATATGGAAAAACAGTATAACCCGCAGGCGATCGAAGCGGAAACCTATAAGAACTGGGAAGAGAGCGGTGCATTTATCGCAAAGCGCGTGGAAGGCAAGAAGCCCTTCACGATCGTAATGCCGCCGCCGAACATTACCGGCCAGCTGCACATGGGCCATGCTATGGACACCACGCTGCAGGATGCCCTGACGCGCTATCACCGTATGAAGGGCGACCCGACGCTGTGGCTGCCGGGCACCGACCATGCATCGATCGCGACTGAGGTCAAGGTCGTGGAGAAGCTCGCCAAGGAAGGCATCAAGAAGAGTGACATCAGCCGCGAAGAGTTCCTGAAGCATGCCTGGGCATGGAAAGCAGAGTACGGCGGACGCATTTCCCGTCAGGAGCGCCGTATGGGCGCGAGCTGCGACTGGTCTCGTGAGCGTTTCACGATGGATGAAGGCTGCTCCCGTGCCGTGCGTGAAGTGTTCGTGCGCCTGTATGAGAAAGGCATAATCTATCAGGGCAACCGTCTGGTGAACTGGTGCCCCTGCTGCAATACTTCCATTTCCGACGCCGAAGTGGAATACACCGAGAAGGACGGCCACTTCTGGCATCTGCTCTACCAGGTCAAGGAGACCGGCGAAACGCTGGAGCTCGCGACGACGCGTCCCGAGACGATGTTGGGCGATACGGCCGTAGCGATCAATGCTGCCGACCCGCGCTACATGCATCTGCATGGATGTCATGTGATCCTTCCGCTGCTCAATAAGGAGATCCCGATCGTCCTGGACGAGCATGCGGACATGGAAAAAGGCACTGGCGTTGTGAAGATCACGCCCGCCCATGACCCGAACGACTTTGAGGTCGGTCAGCGTCATAACCTGCCCATCGTGCGCGTGTTCACGTATGACGGGCATATGACCGGCGCCAAGGAAGCCGCGGAGTCCGAAGAGATCTTCCGCAGCGGCAAGGCGACCGTGAACGAGCCGCATGTGCTTGACTGTGGTAAGTATGCCGGCATGACCACGGATGAAGCCCGCAAAGTCATCGTGGAAGACCTGAAGGCATTGGGTCTGCTCAAGGAGATCGAGCCCCTCAAGCACGAAGTGGGTACCTGCTACCGCTGCCACAGCGTGGTCGAGCCCATGGTGAGCAAGCAGTGGTTCGTGAAGATGGAGCCGCTGGCCAAGCCTGCCATCGAGGCAGTGCGAAACGGCGAGACGAAGTTTATTCCCGACCGCTTCAGCAAGATCTATTACAATTGGATGGAGAACATCCGTGACTGGTGCATCAGCCGTCATCTGTGGTGGGGCCATCGTATTCCCGCATGGTACTGCGAAGAATGCGGTGAGACGATTGTGAGCCGTGAGGATCCGACCGTGTGCCCGAAATGCGGCTGTAAGCATCTGACGCAGGATGAAGACGTGCTCGATACCTGGTTCTCCTCCGCACTCTGGCCGTTCTCCACGCTTGGCTGGCCGGATCAGACCGAGGACCTCAAGTATTTCTATCCGACGAGCACGCTGGTCACCGGCTATGATATCATCTTCTTCTGGGTCGCCCGCATGATCTTCAGCGGTATCGAGAACATGGGTGAAGTGCCGTTTGACACCGTGCTGATCCATGGCCTTGTGCGCGATGAACTAGGACGCAAGATGAGCAAGTCGCTCGGCAACGGCATCGACCCGCTCGAAGTGATCGACCAGTACGGCGCTGACGCGCTGCGCTTCTCCCTGTGCATGGGTATCAGTCCCGGCAATGATACGCGTTATTCCACCACCAAGCTGGAAGCTGCGCGCAACTTTGCGAACAAGGTCTGGAACGCCAGCCGCTTCGTGCTCATGAACCTCGACGGCCAGGTGGATCTCGAAGGCAAGAAGCTGGAGCTTCCCGACAAGTGGATCCTGAGCCGTTACCGCGAATGTGTGGAAGAAGTTTCTGCGCATTTCGATGACTGCGAATTCGGCATGGCCGCGCAAAAGATCTACGACTTCGCCTGGAGCGAATTCTGCGACTGGTATATCGAGCTTGCCAAGGGCGGCCTGCTCGGTGATGACGCCGACAGAAAGGCTGCTGTGCGTGCGGTGCTGATCGAGGTACTGACCGGACTGCTCAAGCTTCTGCATCCCTTCATGCCGTTCCTGACCGAGACTGTGTACAAGTACCTGCCCGGCTGCGAGGACAAGAGCTGCATGCTCTCCGACTGGCCGCGCATTGAAGATATTCCCGCGTTCCCCGAAGACGAAGCGCGCATGGAAGGCATCATGGATATTATCCGTAGTGTGCGCAACCTTCGTGCCGAAATGAACGTGCAGGCAGGGCATAAGGCGCGCCTGATGGTGCGCGCGGATGCCGGCTGGGAAGACACGGTGAAGAGCGCTGACATGTTCTTCCGCCGCCTGGCGAACGTCTCCGAGCTTGAGATCCTGGCTCCCGGCCAGACCGTGGAAGAGAAGACCGTGGGTACTGTGACCAAGGTCGGCGAGATCCTGATCCCGTTGGGTGACCTGGTGGATCTGGAGAAAGAGATCGCACGTCTGAACAAGGAAAAGGAGAACCTCGAGCGTGAGATCGCGCGTGCGCAGGGCAAGCTGAATAATGAAGGCTTCCTGAAAAAAGCGCCCGCGGCACTCGTGCAGGCTGAGCACGATAAGCTGGATGCCAATACCAAGATGCTCGAGACCCTGACCGCGCGCATTGAGGAACTGAAAGCGTAATGGAATTCAACCATGAACCGGTCATGCTGCCGGAAGTCCTGTCCTGGCTGGCACCTAATAAAGGTGGTGTGTTTGCTGACGGGACGCTCGGCGGAGGCGGACACAGTTCCGCGATCCTGAAGGAGATCGGCAGCACCGGTAAACTGTACGGGATCGACCGTGACGAGGATGCCTTGCAGGCGGCGAATGAACGCCTGCAGGGCTTTCCCGGTTTTTGTGCCATTCACGGGAACTTCCATGATATCAATGAGCTGCTGCCTGAAGGCGTGATGCTGGATGGCGGATTGCTCGATCTTGGCGTGTCTTCTTACCAGCTGGATACTCCTGAGCGCGGTTTCTCTTTCCACAATGATGCGCCGCTGGACATGCGCATGGACCGTTCGGCAGGCATGACGGCCGCTGATTGGCTGAATACCATGCCCGAAAAGGAGATCGCATCCGTTCTTTACGATTTCGGTGAGGAAAAGTGGAGTGCCCGCATTGCGCATATCATTGTCGAACGCCGGGCGAAGAAACCGCTCGCGACGACCTCGGATCTTGTGGCATGCGTGGACGCAGCTGTCCCGAAGGCAGTGCGAATGAAGCAGGACGGACATCCGGCTCGCAGGACATTCCAGGCAGTGCGCATTGCGGTGAACGATGAGATCGTGCCGCTGGAGAAAGCACTGAATGACTGGATCATGCATATCCGTGCCGGGGGCAGGCTCTGCGTGCTGACCTTCCACTCAATTGAGGACCGTATTGTCAAGCATGCGTTCCAGAAGATGCAGAATCCCTGCACCTGTCCACCGCAATTTCCTGTATGCGTATGCGGGAAAAAGCCCATTGCGAAAGTCATGGGCGGTGGCGCGATCAAGCCTACCAAAGAAGAGATAGAACGTAACCCGCGCGCGCACAGCGCTACGCTGCGCGTCGTAGAACGCCTGTGAGGTGAAGCCATGCTGTATGTAGTCGCAACCCCGATAGGCAATCTGGGGGATATGACGCCCCGCGCGATCGAGGTCCTCAAATCCGTGGACCTGATTGCTGCGGAGGATACGCGCATGACCATGAAGCTGACGCAGCATTTCGGAATCTCAACTCCGCTGACGAGCTGTCACCGTCATAATGAGTTTGAGAAGGCTGAACAGCTGGTGCGCAGGATGCAGGAAGAAGGCATTTCTGTCGCGCTCGTGACAGATGCGGGAACGCCCGCGATCTCGGATCCCGGGACGCACCTCGTGCATCTTGCCGCGGAAGCGGGGATCGAGGTCGTCGCAGTACCCGGGCCGACTGCCATGGCTTCCGCTATGTCAGTGTCGGGAATCGAGACAGAGGAGTTCACGTTCCTCGGGTTCCTGCCAAGGGAAAAGAAAGACCTGAAAGAAGCGCTGCTGGATGCTTCAAAGAGACTGCGTACGGTCATCGTGCACGAGTCTCCGTACCGTGTGCTTGAGCTTATGCGGACGCTTAAGGAAACGGTCCCTGAAGCTTATGTGAGCGTCAGCTGTGATCTGACGAAGCTGCATGAGCTCACGCTGCGCGGTGATGTAGGCGATGTGCTCGCGCAGATGGAAGCGAACGAGAAGACTGAAAAGGGCGAATACTGCATCGTCATAGACTTCCATAAGGTAAAGAGGGAAGAGGAGACCGAAGAACCGCTGACGCTCGAAGCTCAGCTGATCGACCTGATGCTGAAGAACGATATGGATCTGCGCGATGCTTCCAGGCTTCTGATCGATAAAGGCGCGAAAAAGAACGCCGTGTATGCGGCCGGCCTGCGCCTCAAAGGCCTGTTCAGCGAAGAAGAATAATAGATAACTGTCCATTCAATCCCCGGAATTACCCTCCGGGGATTTGAAAATAAATGATTGCATTGTACTGAAATTTCAGAATGCCGATCGCCAAGGAGTTTCATAAGTGCTACTGCAGACCGAAAGGGGAAAACGTTATGAGTAAGAAAATGCTGCTGACTGTGATGTTCGTCCTGTGTGCTTTGCTTCTCACCTTAACCTGCACCGGATATGCTGATAACAGCAATCTCATCAGCACCGGCGGTTTCTTTACTGTTCAGGATGGTTATGTGTATTTCGTCACCGATTACAGCTCAGGACTCAGCAGCTACCGGAATGACGGCCGGGAGACGGGCAGCCCGTATTCTTCTGATTTCTGGCGTGTTGCAGAGACACCCGGCGCAGAAACGGAACTGGTGGTCTCTCAGCCCGCGCCTGTGATCGACGGCGGAGTGATCCTCTCCGGCGGGTTTTATATGGTATCCGCAGGAGACTCTATCTATATGATACGGGAATTGCCGATGGCGGATCAAAGAATCCATGATTTCATTTCCAGGCTGGACATCTCGTCCGGTACAGTGGAGAATATCGCGGAGCTTTCCTCCTATTTACTCCGGGACGGTGACCAGATATACTTCTACTTTGAGTCCAGAAACGCTGCGGAAAGAAATAATAGAGGCTGGAAGATCCTGGATATGCAGACAGGCAGTCTCAGCCCCTGGATACCGGAAGGAACGATCGATGCTTCCGGAAGAAGAAAAGCCATCGTTCCGAATACCAGAGGGTATTATAGTATTTTTGACGGAAACGACTTCATGAGGCAGTATGTGCTTGATATCGAAGAAGGATATCTCTACTATTCGAACGAGGATAAGGATACCGAGACTGTGAGCATATGGCGGAAACCGGCTGCAGGCGGGGAAAGCGAAATCATCGTTCCGGATGCCAGCGGGTTTTCAGAAATAGAAGTATTCTTCGTACAGGGCGATATGATTTTCGTGGCAGATGAAAACAGCCTGTCCTGCTGGGATATTAAGACAAAAATGTTCATAGATACAATACCGATCAACGATATTGTTATGGACGAGCCTTACTACCGTTTCAATGTCGCTGACGGTCAGGTTTATTACCTGAGAGAAAACGGCCTCTATAAGAAGACGCCGGGTATGGACAACGAAACCCTTCTGGTTTCCGGCGATACGGAATATATGACTGCACTTGCCCTGAGTGATCAGTATTTCTATATGGTCAATAAGAACGGTCTGGTCAACAGTGTCTGGCGAATCCCGGTTACAGGTTCTTCCCTGGACGACGCGGAGCTACTGTATCGGAATCCTGATGAACGGGTCTCGGATCAGGAAGAAAACGGCTGGGCATTCTATGAGTATGAGAACAGCGTGGTGATATACGATTACACAGGAAACGAAACGTATGCCGCAGCTCCTGCACAGATCCACGGCAAGCCCGTTATATCTGTCGGCCTGACATCATACAATAAGGACCGCCCCCTGCTGGCGTTTTCAATTCCGGAAGGCGTACTTCATCTGGGTAAACTATGCAGCGACCACCTTGTGAATATTACCTTGCCAAGCTCCCTGATCCGCATGTACGACTGGGGATATCCGGGAGTGTTCCAGACCGCAGTAGGCTGCGTCATCCAGTATGCAGGTACTCAGGAAGAATGGCAAGCCCTGGAAGACACTTCCTGGAGCGATTATTTTGAAGGTTCAAAGGAAAATGTCCGGAACCTGCTTGTCATATGTTCAGACGGCATATGGAAAGATCCGGCCGAGGTATCAGAAAAATGAATTAATGAACAGAGGATGATTCTGCAGCTCGGAATCTCGTTCGCTCACATAGTTGGATGATTCTTTCTGTAAATTCTGGCCTTTCGCAATAGAGTGGACTAAGAGCGGCAGATATGCTGCCTTGGTCTTCTGACTTTAACGTTACCAGAAATCAGTCGGATTTTTAAGGACGCCCGGTGAACCGGCGTTCTTTTTTACCCTTTATATTTCGTTTGCATTTTTTACTCGTTGGTTAACAATGATATTTCGGGAAACCCATTGACAGCATGCTTGTAATGCGTTTATAATGCTTTTGAAGCATATGCGAACATTTGTTCGATATACGAAAGGAGCAGCATGTTCGACGAATATATTGTTTTTCCTAAATTGAACGCATATATATCTGTCCGCGGGTTTCGAATACAGGATCTTGCAC
>JAFYDF010000130.1 GCA_017544935.1 Clostridia bacterium | reverse complement strand
TTTGCCGGCGGACGCGCGACGTGCATGCACCTGACTACAGAGGACAAGGAAAAGGCGAAGGCATCAGATGCTGACCTGCACGGCATCGTTAACTTCGGGCTGCAACTGGAAGGCGTGCAGATGACGTTCATGGCGGATGAATCGCCCGAAGGCTGGCGGATCAGTCTGCGCGCGCTGTCCGGCGCGGATGTCTCGATGATCGCGCGGCAGTTCGGCGGCGGCGGACATGTGCTGGCGGCAGGATGCTGCCTGCAGGGCACATATGCCGAAATCGAAGAGAAGCTGATCACGGCTTTCGAGAAGGCGATCGGCGAATAATGGACGGATTTGTGAATGTCCTCAAACCGCCCGGGATGTCTTCCGGTACGGCGGTCGCAATCGTCAAGCGTCTGACAGGGGAAAAGGTCGGGCATGCAGGAACCCTGGATCCCGAAGCCTGCGGCGTGCTTCCCGTCATGGTTGGGCGTGCGACACGGCTCTTTGATTTCCTCGTTGACAAACGTAAAGTGTATCTGACCGAGATCGCTTTCGGGGAAGCCACTGACACGCAGGACGCACAGGGCACTGTTACCGAGCGCGGCGAAAATTACCCGGATACAGAAACTGTAGACGCGGTCTTGCCGCAGTTCATTGGTGATATCATGCAGATGCCGCCGATGTACAGTGCACTCAAGCGTAACGGCGAGACCCTTTACAAGCTCGCGCTGCGCGGAGAAACGGCGGAACTCGAAGCACGCCCGATCCGCATCGATGCGATCGAGCGGCTTGCGGAAACACCGCGGCACGGTATGCTGCTGCGGGTGACATGCGGCAGGGGCACATATATCCGTACGCTGTGCCATGATATTGGCCGCGCACTCGGTTGCCCCGCACATATGCGCTTTCTGCTGCGTGAACAGACAGGTGCATTCGGGATTGATACTGCGGTAACCATTGAGGAGCTCAAAAGCGCTTCACCGGAGGAGATCGCATCCAGGTACCTGATGCCGCTGGATGCGCCATTGCAGCATTTCAGACAGTACGATGTGCCAGAAGTATTCTGGAAGAAATGCCTGAATGGCGTGCCTCTGACAAAAGAGGAACATGGGCTGGAGACCGGCGAAGGCGAATGCATACGCTTGTATGCAGATAATGACTTTATTGGGATCTCGCAGGCGGAAGCGGATGGAACGCTGACGCCGCGCATGGTAATAAGCAAGCAGGAAGGATGGAAAAAGCAATGACTGAATTGAAGCGGACACCTGAAGAAGTGAACGGCATGACGGAGGAACAGCTGCGTGCTGCACTGCGGAAGATCAAGTGCTTTATGCTGGATATGGACGGTACCTTCTATCTGGGCAACCAGATTCTGGAAGGCTCGCTGGACTTCCTGGACGCAGTCGAAGCGACCGGACGTACAGTGCTGTTCCTAACCAATAATTCTTCCCGTAGTGCGGATTACTATGTCGAAAAGCTCAAGCGCATGAACGTGCGTGAGCCTTTCCTGAACGTACTGACTT
The DNA here is from genome assembly GCA_017544935.1 of Clostridia bacterium. Taxonomy (GTDB): domain Bacteria; phylum Bacillota; class Clostridia; order Christensenellales; family Aristaeellaceae; genus SFMI01. The sequence goes on along the minus strand of JAFYDF010000130.1, from coordinate 1,194 downwards.
CCGGTCAGGCTACTGCGCGCTACTGCAAGGCGAACTTTGCCGGCAAGAAGGCATTCCTGCTGGGCAACCATATCCTGGCAGGCGAGTTTGAAAAGATGGGCGTTCCGGTCGATAACGAGAACCCTGACTATGTCGTCATCGCGTTCGATACCGAGCTTGATTACGCGAAGATGACCGCAGTCTGCGACTTTGTTCGTGCCGGTCTGCCCTATATCGCCACGCATCCTGACTACAACTGCCCGACCGAGACCGGCTTCATCCCGGATATCGGTGCGATCATCGCGTTCATCAAAGCCTCTACAGGCCGTGTACCGGAACTGATTATCGGCAAGCCCTACAGCGGCATCGTCAAGGATGCGCTGATGGTCACCGGACTGAAGGCGGACGAGCTCGCTATGTGCGGCGACCGCCTGTATACCGATATCGCGACGGGTGTGAATTTCGGTATGACCAGCATCCTTGTCATGAGCGGCGAGACGACCTGGGAAGACCGCGAGAAGAGCGAGATCAAGCCTCATCTGACGTTCGACAGGCTGGCCTCGATGATCCCCTACATGGAGAAAATCTGACGCATGTTCCGCATGGCCGGCACTGTAAAAATGCCGGCCGCTTTTCATTTGAAAGCCTGCGTTTCCTTGACATGTTTATACAAAAATTGTACAATGTATCCAATCCTGAACAAAGAGGGGTTTATTTATGTACAACGGAACTTTTGAACCTGCCGCCGAGAGCAAACCCATTCGCGATGTAGCTTATGAGCGCCTTAAGCACGCTATCATCACGGGCGAACTCCCGGCCGGATCACGTATTGTTGAAACTGTTTATGCGGAACAGCTGCATATCAGCCGCACGCCTTTGCGTGAAGCGCTGCGCAAGCTGGAGCGCGATGGACTGGTCGAGTATGTTTTGCGGCACGGTGTTGTGGTGCGTGCCTTTACTGTCGCGGATATCGAAGAGATTTTTACGATCCGCAACGCCATGATGCTGCTGATCCTCCCGTCAGTCGTGGAAAGGGTATCTGCTAAGGATATCGCCGAACTGCGCGTCCTGCTTTCCGAAATGGACGTTGCACAGAAGGAGGAAGACTGTGACGCACTGGCTTCGTTCAACCGTGCGTTCCACAGCAAGATCGAGCACCTGACGGACAAAAAGCGTATCCTGCGGGTGATCGACGACCAGGAAGAATACATCACA
>JAFYDF010000129.1 GCA_017544935.1 Clostridia bacterium | reverse complement strand
CCGCGACCACCGTGCTCAAAGATGCCGGGGTCATACAGAGCATCAGCCCTGTCCTGGCTGTAGCAATTCCCAATGTTCCCGGTGGTCTCAATCAGGTATTGAAAGTCCTGGGTACAGAAGGCATCAATGTCGAGTACATGTATGCCTTCCAGGGAGAAGCCCGCGAAGACGCATATATGGTATTCAAGGGTGCGGACGATATCCATGCAGCATCCGTGCTGCGTGATCATGGCATCCGCCTTGCCAACGAAGAAGATCTGGCAAGGCTGTAAACCTCGGGGCATGCCGCAGTTCGCTCAAAGCTGTTTCTATGTAATTTATGATAGTGTAGTTACAGGAGCAACAGCGTAAGAATATCGCCAAGCCCTCCCTCGCAGTCAGGGAAAACATTCCAATTATTCCGGTTTATACCGCGTATTCGAAAAGAATACCCGGCGTAAACCGGATTTTTGTATCTGCCTGCAGTTGAGAACATCAAATGCCCTCTCACTGATACTAAATCGCTCCAGCCTATTGACAGATAGCATCGCTTCATGTTATAAACATATTAATCCTCTAGGTTTTATGATTTTATGTTCAGAGGATTGGGGTTTTCACTCCGTAAAACTCGTAAGAACAAATGATTTGAGGTGCTCATGCATGATCAAAACATATAAACGATGTTGCAAATAAGAGATACGCAATTTCACAAAAGAACAAGCAACCATATTAAACAATCATATGGAGGGATCAAACTATGTCCAATATCTATACTTCCGCTGATCAGCTGATCGGCAAAACTCCGCTTCTTGAACTGACTCACATTGAGAAAAGCGAACATCTTGGTGCCACTGTTTTAGCCAAGCTCGAGTACTTTAATCCTGCCGGTTCCGTTAAAGACCGCGTTGCCAAAGCCATGATCGATGATGCAGAATCCTGCGGGGTCCTGAAAGAAGGTTCTGTTATCATTGAACCTACTTCAGGCAACACAGGTATAGGCCTCGCTTCTGTAGCTGCAGCAAGAGGCTATCGGATCATCATCGTCATGCCCGAAACCATGAGCGTTGAACGCCGTCAGATCATGAAAGCATATGGTGCCGAACTGGTTCTTTCTGAAGGTTCCAAGGGAATGAAGGGTGCAATTGAAAAAGCTGAGGAATTGGCCAAGGAAATTCCTAATGCATTCATACCCGGCCAGTTTGTCAATCCCGCTAATCCGGCCGCTCATAAAGCTACCACCGGCCCTGAAATCTGGAAGGATACGGACGGCAAAGTAGATATCTTCGTAGCAGGTGTCGGTACGGGTGGTACGATCACAGGCATTGGTGAATATCTCAAAGAACAGAATCCGGATATAAAGGTTATCGCAGTAGAACCGGAGAGTTCTCCTGTCCTCTCAAAGGGAACCGCAGGAGCACATAAGATTCAGGGTATTGGCGCCGGCTTTGTTCCGGAAGTATTGAATACCAAAATATACGATGAAGTTATACCCGTATCGAACGAAAATGCATTTGCCACTGGCAAGCTGATCGGCCGTTCGGAAGGTGTGCTTGTTGGTATCTCATCCGGAGCTGCACTCTGGGCCGCTATCCAGTTGGCAAAACGTCCTGAGAACAAGGGAAAGACTATTGTCGTCCTTCTCCCCGATACCGGCGACCGCTATCTCTCTACCCCGCTCTTTGCGGACTAAGCAAATCCAGGAATGTCTTTTCCCCTTGATAAGTATGAAAAGCACAAAAACACCGCAGGAGAATTGGCTGCTTTAAATCTCCTGCGGTGTTTTGCCTCAATAATTTAAATTATATAATCAAAGCCGCTGTCTTTTTCTTTCGCAAGGTCATGGATTGTGAAGCCCGAAAGATAATTCTTAACAACTTCATTTAATCCTTTCCACATTGGCAATGTCCTGCAGTCAGTTGCGCGTGAGCAAGGTTTGCTTCCTTCCTCCAGACAAGCAACAGGAACGACTGATTCTTCCATCGTCTGAAGGATATCATATACGTTCATATCCTCTGCTCCGCGGATAAGGTGATAACCGCCGCCCTTTCCGCGCTGTCCCTCAAGGAATCCGCCTTTGACCAGCATCTTAACAATGCTTTCAAGATACTTTTCAGAGATCTCCTGCTGATCAGCAATCTCATTGAGTGTGATATACCGCTCAGCATTCTGTTCAGCAAGATACACCAGAACCCGAAGTGCATAACGCCCTCGCGTGGAGATCATCATGAGAAAGTCCTCCTGTTTCAATCTGCAGTATATCTATTATACTTTAGGTTTTATGGGTTTTTCAAGAGCAACTTCGCAGCTACGCCTATATCTAATATAGCAAATACAGACCAATCATATCGAGTAAAAAAGAGAGAACGTGAATCGCTCTCTTTTTTCAGTGTATACTTTGCAGTTATTAGAAAAAGCACACTACAAACAATTTTCTATTGGTTATCCATCCTGCCGCATTTCTTTCAGGGCAGCCACCAGCTTATCCGGGAAATTAACGGTCATACCGTCAACATGCATAGCAAGCATTTTGCGCATCAGAGTTTCATCCTTTACACCCCAGGCACGGATGGAAAAGCCTGCTTCCCGATATATCCTGTTCCATTCCTCTGTCCAGGTGGCGGCATTCGGGCAGTACTGATACACGCCCATTGTCTTAAGCTCTTCCATCAGTTCCATGCTCTCCTGGCCTGAAAGAAATCCCAGCCGCATCTCAGGCATCAGTTTCTGAAATGCCGCCAGATAATCAAGATGGAACGAGGTCACGATCGTCTGTCCGGGATCGCAGTACTTTCTGATCAGCTGAACGATTGCTTCGCCGATCCCGCCCTGTTTGATTTCGAGTGCCAGATGCAGTCCCTTGCCTGCGAAATGATGCAGGAATTCTTCAAGTGTCGGCACATGCTCTCCCCGGTAATCAGCACCCTTATGGGCGCCCACATCAATGACCCGGAGTTCTTCGTAAGTCAGGTCACAGATCCTGCTGTTCAGGCCTGCGATCCTTTCCATATTGTTATCATGAAACAGCACCGGGATACCGTCGCTCGTGCACTGGATATCTGTCTCAATGCCGTTCGCACCCATCTGCCAGCCCATATAGAATGAAGCCAGCGTGTTTTCCGGCGCGTACTGGCTGGCCCCGCGGTGCGCGTAGTTAATGAACCCATCCATCCGGATACACCCCTTTATTAGTAAGCAGAGTCATTATTCCTGTACGGCAATCAGGCTCTTGCCTTCCCATTCGCGGGCAGGCTTGAAGCCCACGAGCGCGCCGAGCGTCGGTGCGACATCCAGGATAGACCCGCCTTCAAAGCATTTGCCTTCAGCAAAAGCCGAGCCGTTCATTACCAGCGGGATCGTCATGTCTTCGGGCATTTCGGTACCATGATGGCGTTCATGGCCGCCATGGTCAGCAAGAAGAATGATATTATAGTCCGCAGGCACGCTTTCACGCACACGCCTGACACAGCGCATCGCATTGGCAGTGCAGTTCAGGTACTCTTCGCTCATCCAGCCATAGTCATGGCCGATTTCATCCGTATCACCCAGATACAGGAACACCAGGTCTGGAGTATCCGCGCAAATGTAGCGGATGGCAGCGTCTGCCGCGAGATCATCCGCATGTTCATTCTTATGCAGGTTGATCATCTGCGACCACGCCAGGTGTCCCGGCCTCTCAAGATCACGAAGCTGCTCCCACGTATAGAAGAATGCACAGCGCTTATCCTCGGCATCTGCCCGCTCAAAGATTCCGTCCACGGGACGCACAGGTTCCGTATAATGATTCGTCAGCACACCGTGACGCTGCGGTGTCACGCTGTGGAACAGGGACATATGGCAGGGCAGTGTTACTGAAGGAAAGACAGTCTGTGCGTTCAGGCTGTAAGTACTTTTGCTCAGGAATTCCTCTACCCAGGGTTCCGGACACGAAGTCAGAGCATCCGGGCGCATGCCGTCGATCAGAATCAGAATCGCACGTTCATTCATTTGGGTTTTCTCCTCTCACTCGATGATCAGATTATAACATGGGCACAGCCTGCGGGGCAAGCCGCAGCAGCCGCGCAGCATTGTCATAAAAGATCATCTGCTTCTCATTTTCCGTCAACGGCAGTTCCCGGATCCCGGCGACAGCGGCCGCCTGATCGGCCCATGGGCTGTCGCTCCCGAAAAGCACATGTTCCGCGCCGTAAGCACGGATGATGCGCATGAACCGCTCAGGTTCCATCAGCGCAAGCTCCTGCGCATTTTTATAGAATCCATCCCCGTTAGGCGTCATGCTTCCCAGTGAAAAGGACGTATCGATATATACGCCGCTGCCGGACAAGAGTTCTGCTGCTTCTTCCCAGCATCGCCAGCCACCCATGTGCGCGAGCACCAGCGTAAACGAGCCAACACTGCGCATTGCATTGTAGATCTTCCGCGGGGTACCGTGCTCAACGCTCGGAAAAGCGACGTCGTATCCAGCATGAATAAGTACGATCAGTCCAAGTTCCGCCGCTTTTTCAAGCAGCCGCAGTGTACGCGGATCGTCAAACGCGACATCCTGGTAGACCGGATGCAGCTTGATGCCCTTCACGTCTTCCGCTGCCAGGCGCGTGAGCTCAGCGGCATAATCGTCAAAATCCGGATGTATGCTGCCGAAAGAATATACGCCAGTCTCCGATGCTGCTTTGTTCATCTCGATCGACGCATCGTTAATATGTACTACCTGCCGCGGGCTCGTGGCTACCGGGAGCACCAGGCTTGCATCGATGCCCGCACTTTGCATTGATTCCCGTAAGCCTCTTTCCGAGCCGTCGCTGAAAGGCTTCGTATGCGAAGCACGCTGCAGCTTATCAACAGCTGCAGCGGCAATACGTTCGGGGAATGTATGAGTGTGAAAATCGAAGATCATGCCTCGTTGTCCCCCAGCGCCTCGCTCTGGCGCACCATGACTTTCTTGTTGTAGCAGGAGAAAGCATCTTCCACGAGAGCGCGGTCAGGCGCTTTGGTGATCACGCTGACGACCGGCACAATGATGAGTCCCGCCAGCATGCAGAACGCACCGGCATTGATCGGGGACTGGAGGATGGCAGGGAAGCTGCTGCGAACGAAAATATTCGCTACCATCACGACCGTAGAGAATACGAAGCTCGTCCAGCAGGCGATCTTGGTTGTGCGCTTCCAATACAGGCCATACAGGAACGGGGCAAGGAACGCACCCGCCAGAGCGCCCCAGCTGACGCCCATCAGCTGCGCGATGAAAGTCACGTTCGAACGGTACTGGACAATAGCCAGCACAACGGAGATGGCGATGAAGAGCACGATCAGACCGCGCATGATCTTCAGCTGACGCTTTTCATCCATATTCTTGATCACATGATCATTGAGCAGGTCGAGCGTAAGCGTAGAGCTGGAAGTCAATACCAGGGAGGAAAGCGTAGACATCGAAGCGGAAAGTACCAGGATCACGACAACGGCGATCAGGATATCAGGCAGACCTGCCAACATGGTAGGCACGATCGAGTCATATCCGCTTGCCGCGATATCGATCTTGTCAGAGAAGAGACGTCCGAAGCCGCCAAGGAAGTAGCAGCCGCCAGCTACGATAAAGGCAAATACCGTCGAGATGATCATACCTTTATTGATCGCGCCCTCGCTCTTGATGGCATAGAACTTCTGGACCATCTGCGGCAGGCCCCAGGTACCCAGAGATGTCAGGATCACGACACCCAACAGGTTGATGGGGTCCGGGCCAAAGAAAGAATTGAAAATGCCAGGGGCATCAGAAACAGTGGGGTCAGAGACCTTGGACAGCCCAGTGAGTGCGGACAGGAAACCGCCCTGTCCCTTCAGCACCGCCACGATTACGGCACAGATGCCGAAGATCATGATGATGCCCTGGATAAAGTCGTTAATTGCGGTAGCCATATATCCGCCCGCGATCACGTAGATACCGGTCAGTACGGCCATGACGATCACGCATACGGAATAGTCAATGTTGAAAGCCATACCGAAAAGGCGGCTCAGGCCGTTGTAAAGGCTTGCAGTATAGGGAATCAAAAAGATGAATATGATGGCCGAGGCAGCGATCTTCAGCGATTTGCTGCTGAAGCGCTTGCCGAAGAACTCCGGCATAGTAGCACTCGACAGATGCTGTGTCATAATGCGTGTACGGCGTCCAAGCAGCGCCCATGCAAGCAGCGATCCGATCAATGCGTTGCCGATGCCCACCCATGTGGCGGCAATACCGTATTTCCACCCGAACTGGCCCGCATATCCGACAAAAATAACAGCGGAAAAATATGAAGTACCAAAGGCAAAGGCAGTCAGCCAGGGCCCGACAGCACGGCCGCCCAGTACGAAACCATCCACATTCGTGGCATTACGGCGGCAGTACAGGCCGATACCCACCATAACACCAAAGAAGACAACCAGCATCAAAATCTTTAAAAGCATCTTTCCTCATCCTTTCCGGAAAAATTACTTTATCACTTTAACGCATAAAAGCGATAAAGTCAATGCTGTATTTTGTTTTTTGGCGGTATTTTTGCTGAGGTCATTCCCAACACAGGGCGTGACAGAATCCGCACGCGGGAATATAATAGGATCAGCAACTACACGGAGGCAGGAAATATGAATGCGATCCGTATGGAGATCATTGTGAACGAACTTTCGGTACATAAGAATGTCAACGTATCAAAGCTCGCTGAAAAGTGCGGCGTCAGCTCCTACACGATCCGCCGCGACCTGTCGTATCTGGAAAAACAGGGGCTTATCTCCCGCTCCTACGGATATGCGACGCTGGCGAACAACTCGATCACGCAACAGACCTACCTTGTCCGCAAGCATGAACGCATCCCCGAGAAACAGCTGATCGGCGAATTGGGAGCCGACCTAGTGCGTGATGGGGACACGCTGTACCTGGCGCCTTCCAGCACGGTATCCTACATGCTCCCGTTCCTGAATAAGAAAAAGGACCTGACAATCATCACGAACGGCCTCCAGATCGCGCTTGACTGCCTGTCCCAGCTGCGATCTCCCAGCGTCTTCTTCATCGGCGGGTCGGTAGATGAGAAACTCCTCGGGACCGTCGGCACCAAGGCCTTCGCGCAGTTCGAACAATTTCGGACCGACATTTGCTTCTTCTCCCCGAAAGGGCTTTCACCGGAAGGACAGGTCCTGTGCTGGAATGCGGAGATCGCCGCCATCCTGAACCAAGCCGTGCGCATCAGCCGTAAGACCGCGCTCCTGTGCACTTCCAACAAGTTCGGCGCCGTCAACAACCACGTCATCTGTAACCTGCATGGTCTGGACTACATCGTCACGGAAAAGCAGCCGAATGAACAGTGGCTTAAGCTCTTTCAGGACTCCGGAATGGAAGCAATCTGGCCCGGAAACTAAAACGTGCAAAATGCAAGCAAAAAGTGCAGCAATGTGCAATTTGCTTGTTTTTCTTTTATATGGATTTTATAATTATACCAACAGCGCATGAGCGCGCAAATTAAATACGTGAAACCGTTCAACCGAAAAAGGAGGCAGAACATGAAACGCACATTCGCAATTCTTCTGACGGCTATCCTGCTGTTCTGTGTTGCCGGCACCGCGCTGGCCGAGAACATGTTCCCCCTCAGTGAGCCCATGACATTCACCGTCGTAGTCAAGCAGGGTGCACAGGACCTGAGCACCGAATACGGTGAAAAGAAATGCTATCAGGAACTGAGCGCGAAGACCAACGTCGTGATCGATTGGATGCCTTTCAAGAGCACTTCCTACGCTGAGAAGGTCACCCAGATGATCGGTGGCAACACTCTTCCAGACGCGTTTGCGGGCGGCAGCTTCGACGTAGTGAACAACTATGAAGTCCTGCTTGACCTCACCCCCTACCTGGAAGAGTATATGCCCAACTGGAACCGCTATCTGAATGAAAATCCCCTGATCAAGGATATGCTGACCATGACGGACGGCGGCATCTACTGTCTGCCCGTGGCTGCTGGCCCCAACGACTCCGGCAAAGGCCTGAGCATCATCAACACCGGTATGCTCTATGTCAACGACACCTTCCTTGCGAACTATCTGGGCGGCAAGATACCTTCCAGTATTGATGAGCTGCATGACGCCCTGATCATTGCCCGTGACAACGACATCAATGGCAACGGTGCCAAGGATGAGATCCCGCTGCTCGCCTGCAACAACTACCGCGGCGGTCTGGACGACATGTTCCGCTTCTTTGGCGTGCCGCTCTACACCTCCAACTACACCGCCTACACGGATGAGACCCAGAAGAACGTCGAGTTCATCGCAGACAAGGAGAACTACAAGGAAGCCCTGACTGTGCTGGCCAAGTGGTACGAAGAAGGCCTGATCAACTCCGATATCTACTCCATGACCTACGACGATTACAGCACCCGTTTCTATGAGGACTCCAGCATGGTGGCCTTCTGCATTAACTACTGCCCCGATATGTGCTTCAAGGACGGTCTTTCCAACTGGACGCCCATCGTATACCTGGAGAACGGCGATCATGAAAAGCTGGTCATGAGCCACTCCGACTTTGAAGCCCTCGAGGGCATGGCGATCACCACCGCCTGCAAGAACCCCGAAGTCCTGCTTGCCTTCATCGATGCCATCAATAATGATTTCGAGACCTGGGCACAGTGGCGTTACGGCAACAAGGATGAGATCTGGTGCTATGCCGAGGACGGTGTTCATTACTACACCTATCTCATGGGCACTGCCCTGGATTCCGGTCTGGCTTACGGAAAATACCGTCAGACCTACAGTGCGCATCTGAACGGTCTCAGCTATGGCGGCATCTATGAGCTGCTGAAGCTAGATGACCCGGCAACGGAAGTTAAGGGTGCCGGCCGTGCGTTCTTCTATAAGACAGTCGCTGACCAGCTGGAAGATGAGACCATCCATTACACCGTCGTCCGCCATGGTTACTGGGATGCCGACCAGCTCGAAGAGCTCTCCGACAAGGAGACCGAGATCAACACCTACTGCAACCGCTTCAAGGCCGAATCCATCGTGCACGGCATCACAGATGAGACCTGGAACACCTATCTGAGCACGCTCAAGCGCATGGATGTTGACGGTTATCTCGATCTATTCAATGAGTATCTGACCCGCAACGACTGACCGGATCTGGAATGGGGTGCCGGCATACGCCGGCCCCCTCTCCCTTATTCATTCTGCCAACATCGCCCAAGGAGCATGCTATGAGCACTAAGCTGTCTGCAGGCCTTATGAAGCGGTTCCGCCGCAAGGTGCTGTCCAACTGGATGCTATATCTGTTCGTCCTGCCCACCCTGGCGTATATCGTCATCTTCCATTATCTTCCGCTGTACGGAATCCAAATTGCGTTCCGCAACTATAAACCGGCACGCGGCATCTGGGGATCAGACTGGGTAGGCTTCAAGTACT
>JAFYDF010000128.1 GCA_017544935.1 Clostridia bacterium | reverse complement strand
CTCAGCCAGTTTATAGGCAAAACCGGAGAAATCAATGTTTCTGATATTGATGTCGTATCCGGCGCAACCTATAGCAGCCGCGCTGTGGTTGAAGGCGTCAACAAAGCATTGACCTCTGTACAGCCTGCTGAAGAACTGCCTGCTGAAGGCACAGAATATAAAACAACAGCCCAGGGATTCATTGATCTGATGGCTATTTATACCACCATTAATGATGACGGTGTTGTCACCGGCGTACGGGTCGCTGAATCCTCTTCGGAAACAGATGCTTCTTATGTGGCTAAGGTTGCTGCCAACAAGGCTTTCCTCAGCCAGTTTATAGGCAAGACCGGAGAAATCAATGCTTCTGATATTGATGTCGTATCCGGCGCAACCTATAGCAGCCGCGCTGTGGTTGAAGGCGTCAACAAAGCATTGACCTCTGTACAGCCTGCTGAAGAACTGCCTGTAGAAGAGTTACCTGCAGAAGGTACGGAATATGAAAGTACCGCGCAAGGCTTCATGGATCTCATGATTGTTTATACTACCATTAATGATGATGGCGTAGTCACAGGTGTGCGTGTTGCTGAATCCACTTCCGAAACCGATGCTTCCTATGTGGCCAAAGTTGCTGCAGACAAGGCATTTCTCCGTCAGTTTGTAGGCAAATCTGACATAATTAACGCTTCTGATATTGATGTTGTGGCAGGTGCGACCTACAGCAGCAGAGGCGTTATTGAGGGTGTCAACCGTGCTCTTTCCGCTGCAAAGCCCGCTGAAGAACTGCCTCCTGAAGGCACTGAGTACAAGACCACAGCTCAGGGCTTTATCGATTTGATGGTTATCTATACCACTATCAATGATGAAGGCGAAATTACCGCAGTTCGCGTTCCAGAATCTTCTTCTGCTACCGATGCTTCCTATGTAGCAAAAGTCGCCGCAGACAAAGCATTTCTCGCTCAGTTCATCGGCAAAGCAGGAGAAATCAACGCTTCTGATATTGATGTTGTGACAGGAGCAACCTATAGTAGCCGCGCGGTAATCGAAGGTGTAAATAAGGCGCTTAGTGCTGTAACTGTTGCAGTCCCGCAATAAGGAGGCGCGTCATGTACGAGGCCATAGAAAAAGTCTTTGAAACAATTATCCAGTACAGCATGCTGATATTGGAAATTATCGGCACAGTTGTTATCCTTCTTTCTACAATACAAGCGGTTATCCGCCTGATATGCCGCAAGCAGAACACCCCTATTCGTCTCGCTCATGGCATTTCACTAGGCCTCGAATTCATGCTGTGCAGTGAAGTATTGCGCACTATCGTCGCACGCGATCTCAATTCGCTGCTGATCACTGGCGGTTTGGTAGCACTTCGTGCAGCCATGACCGTCCTGATTCACTGGGAGATCAAGCGGGAAAAGGCGGAGCACGATTGAAAAAACGTGATCTTATTCTGCTTACCGTACTGGTGCTGATGGGGCTTGCCGCTCTGACTGTAGCCTTGCTTCAGAATCATGGTAAATCGGCAGCTGGACGTCTGCAGGTATTTGTTGATGGCCGTCTGTATACCGAATCCCCTCTGGAAGCAGGCAAAACAATTACCATTCAGCAGGATAACGGAAGCGAAAATGTAATCCGTATGACAAAAGATGGCTTTTATATGGAGTCTGCCAACTGTCATAACCAAGATTGCATACACCAAGGCCCCGTAACCCAGGATAACTGGAAAACCCGCGTATTAGGCACTCATGTCATCTGTCTGCCCAATCGCGTGGATGTCGTGCTGGTAACGGAAGAATATGATCCGGAACTGCCCGACGTATAAAAATTTGTATCCATTTTCAACACTTCAGATAAAGGTGGGATCGTATTGAAAGCAACATTCCGCGGGGGCGTACATCCAGCCCATGGCACCAAGCGGCCGACTCAGGCGCTGGCCGTACGTGACTTTGTGTCCGATACCGTTCAGATTGTAATGAATATGAATATCGGCGCGCCCTCCACTCCCTGTGTCAAGAAGGGTGACCACGTGAAAGTTGGTCAAGTAATTGGCGAACCGAACGGCTTCATGAGTATACCTGTACACGCAAGCGTGTCGGGTGAAGTCCTGAGTGTGGAGCCCATTCCCTATCTGTCAGAGGCACCTGCCATGTGCGTAACCATTCATAATGACTTTCAGGATGAATGGGTTGAACTTAAACCTCTTGGCAGCGTGGAAACCGTTGATCCCTCACTGATCATTCCAGCTATTCGGGATGCCGGTATCTGCGGTCTGGGCGGTGCCAGCTTCCCTACACACGTCAAGCTGTCTCTGAAGCCTGAGCAGAAATGTGATTTCATCCTCGCCAACGGCGCAGAGTGTGAAACGCACTTAACCAGTGATGATCGCCTGATGCGTGAAAATTCGACTCGCGTGGTAGATGGTCTGCGTGCTGTAATGCGTGCTACCGGCGTAAAGCAAGGCATTATCGGCATTGAAGATAATAAACCCGAAGCCATTGCGGCCATGGAAAAAGCGTGTCAAGGCCGAGACGGTGTTCGCGTACAAGTGCTGAAGACCAAATACCCGCAAGGCGGCGAGAAGCAGTTGATTGAAGCCCTTACCGGCCGACAGGTACCGACGGGCGGTCTGCCCATCCAGTGCGGTGTTGTAGTCGTTAACGTTGCCACTTGCGCCGCTATCGCTGATGCTATCATTGACGGCCGCCCGCTGATTGATCGTATTTGCACCGTAACTGGCTGCGTACGCAATCCAGCAAACCTGCGAATCCGTGTAGGTACAATCGTTGAGGATATTATTGGCGAATGTGGTGGCTACAGTACTGAAGCCGGTAAGATCTTCTTTGGCGGAGCCATGATGGGTATATGCATTCCCAACTCCAATGTCCCGGTCAGCAAATCCACCGGCGGCATTGTGGTCATGAGCAAAGAACAGGCTACCAGCGCCGAAGAAGATCCCTGCATTCGTTGCGGCAAATGCGTAGACGCTTGTCCCATCGGATTGTTGCCTTATGACATGAAGGTCTCTGCAGATGCTGATAAGCTTGAGGAGTGCCAAAAGAAGCATATCATGGACTGCATGCTATGTGGCGCCTGCACCTTTGTGTGCCCCGCCCGTCGCTGGCTGACGCCCTCGTTTAAGGTCGCCAAGCAAAAGATCGCCGCTCAGGCGAAAAAAGGAGGCAGCGGCAAATGAGCTTGATCCTTTCTCCCGCGCCACACATCCGTACAAAGGATGATACGCAGCGCTTGATGCTCAATGTACTGATAGCGCTTGTGCCCTGTGTAATAGCCGGCATCTGGTATTTCGGCTGGCAAGCAGCGTTAGTGCTTGCTGTAAGCACTGCTTCAGCTGTACTTGCAGAATTCGTGTGGCAAAAGCTTACACATAAGAAAGTACGTATATTTGATTTGTCCGCTGCTGTCACGGGTCTTTTGCTGGGCCTGGTTATCCCCCCTGCTTCACCCTGGTGGATGGTCATGATCGGTGCTTTCTTTGCTATCATCGTTGTTAAACAATTGTTTGGCGGCATTGGTGATAACTTCCTGAACCCTGCACTGACCGCGCGTGCCGTGTTGCTGGCTTCCTGGCCTGCTTTCATGACTGCCGGCTACAATGTAGGACGCTTTGATGCCGTGACGGGTGCTACCCCGCTCCTGTCCAGTGCTTCCACCATGGATCTATTGCTGGGCAATGTAACCGGTGCCATCGGCGAAACCTGCAAGATTGCTATTTTGATCGGTTTCATCTGGCTGCTTGTCACTGGAACTATCCGTTGGCATATTCCGGTCATAACTGTTGCTTCTGCCTGCCTGCTCGGTTGGCTTCTGGGCACTGATCCACTGACCACTGTGCTTACCGGTGGCCTGCTGTTCGGTGCAGTCTTTATGGCAACCGATTACGTCACTTCTCCAATGCGCCTTCCGGCACAGATCATTTATTCGATAGGCATTGGCGTAATCATCGTACTGATCCGCAAGTTCGGCTCCTATCCCGAAGGCGTGACCTACGCCATCTTGCTGATGAACATTGCCGCACCGTTGCTGGACCGTGTTGTTCCCCAGCGTCTGTACGGCCATGCCAAAGCTAAAAAGGAGGCCAAGTAAGCCATGAGCGAGAAACGGCAAAACCTCGGCAAGGTCGTATTTAACGGTATTCTGACCGAAAATCCCACCTTCCGTTTGGTCCTGGGCACCTGCCCCACACTGGCGGTCACTACCAGTGCCATCAATGGTTTGGGCATGGGTGCAGCAGCCACCTTCGTGCTGCTGGGCAGCAATGTGGTTATCTCCGCACTGCGTAAATTCATTCCCGACAAAGTACGTATTCCTTCGTTTATTGTTATCATCTGCATGTTCGTTACCATGGTACAGCTGCTGATGCAGGCCTATCTGCCTTCACTGTATGAAAGCCTCGGCATCTTCTTGCCGCTGATCGTGGTTAACTGCATTATTCTAGGCCGCGCGGAAGCTTTTGCAAGCAAGAACCCTGTAGCCGCCTCCGCTGCCGACGGCCTTGGTATGGGCATCGGCTTTACGCTGGCTCTGACACTGATGGGCTGTATCCGTGAGCTGCTTGGCAATGGCACCGTATTCGGCGCTAGCCTGCTCGGCACTAGTTATCAGCCCATGCTGCTGATGATTCTACCGGCTGGTGGCTTCTTGGTCTATGGCCTTATGCTGGGTATAATCAACGCCCTCTCCAACCGCGGAAAGGAGGATGCTAAATAATGAACATCTTTCTGTTCATGATCAGCTGTATCCTGACCAATAACTTTATCTTCAGCAAATTCCTAGGTTGCTGCCCCTTCCTGGGTGTCTCCAGCAAGGTGGAAACCGCTGCCAGCATGGGCTTGGCCGTCACTTTTGTAATGACCATCGCTTCATTGTTTGCTTATGCGGTTAATACATGGGTACTGGTGCCGCTGCATCTCGAATACATGCAGACAATCGCCTTTATTCTGGTAATTGCCTCGCTGGTACAGTTCGTAGAAATGTTCCTGAAGAAATCTATGCCCGCATTGTATAGCGCGCTGGGCATCTATCTGCCGCTGATTACCACCAACTGCGCAGTACTTGGTGTGGCCACCCTGAACGTTAAGGAAGGCTACAACATGCTTTTCAGTGTGCTTAACGGCACATTCTCAGCACTTGGATTCCTGCTTGCTATCGTTCTGATGGCGGGCGTCCGTGAGCGGCTGGAAAGCAGCAAGATTCCTAAGTGCATGAAAGGTTTCCCCATCAGCCTGGTCATCGCCGGCTTGATGGCCGTAGCCTTCATGGGCTTCAACGGCATGGTGTAAGGAGGGAACTGATATGCTGCCAATCCTTTATGCCGGTCTGGTTCTTGGTATTCTGGGACTGATTTTCGGCCTGGTTCTTACCTTTGCCAGCAAGAAATTCCACGTGGATGTAGACGAGCGCGTAGCGAAAGTCCGTGAAGCCTGTTCCGGTGCCAACTGCGGTGCCTGTGGCTATCCTGGGTGCGATGGCTATGCTGCTGCAGTAGTCGCCGGTGAAGCACCGGTCAACGGCTGCACACCCGGCGGCGCGGAATCTGCTCGCAAGATTGCTGCCATCATGGGCACTGAAGCCGGTGATGAAAAAGAGCGCCTGGTTGCCCGCGTACGCTGCCAGGGTGCCAAGGGTATTGCCAAAGAACGCTATGTTTATGATGGCTATGTCAGCTGTGCCACTGCCGCTTCCATGGCAGGCGGTCCCAAAGACTGCCGCTTTGCCTGCATCGGTATGGGCGACTGTATGGATCACTGTGCCTTCGGTGCAATTAAGATGGTGGACAATTTGGCAGTCATTGATGAGAAAAAGTGCACTGCCTGCGGCAGTTGTGTCAATGCCTGCCCGCGCGGTGTGATCGAACTGCTTCCTGCCAGCCAGAGCGTAATCGTACGCTGCCGTAATAGTGATATAGCTCGTGTGGCTCGCGCTGTGTGTATGGACGCATGTATCGGCTGTGGCCGTTGCAAGCGTGAATGTCAATATGAGGCAATTGTTGTAGAAAATGGCTTTGCCCGTATTCTGCCTGATAAGTGCACACGCTGCGGTGCCTGCGCAAAGGTTTGCCCCTGCAACTGCATCGTGGTAAGCTGATACCCTGATATAATATTACTGCCTCTTCCTCTTTATGGGATGAGGCAGTTTTCATATGTTCATAAAATGCGAAACAGATTATGATCGTCCATTATATGTTTGAAGATTGCTTTACAATCCAAAGCATTTTTCAGGTGGAGCCTCAAAAGTCATACGCTCGCCTGTAGCCGGATGAGTAAACGTTAAGCGGTATGAATGAAGCATCAGCCGCGGTGCTGATGGCATATTGCGATGTCCATAGATCACATCGCCCAGAACAGGATGATGAATACTGCTCATATGTACACGAATCTGATGAGTACGGCCTGTAATCAGGTGGATATCAAGCAATGCTCGGTCGCTTTCCTGACGCACAAGCGTCCATTCTGTTCGTGACGGACGTCCTGCAGGATCAACCGCCATTTTCTTGCGATCCTTTTTACTGCGGGCAATAGGCGCATCAATCACTCCGGATGTTTCCTTCATTGTGCCTTCTACCACAGCATAGTAGTGCTTCTCCATTTCCCGGGCGCTAAGTGCCTCGCTCAATGCACGATGAGTTTTATCATCTTTCGCAACCAACAGTATCCCGCTGGTATCCTTATCAAGTCTGTGCACGATACCAGGGCGCATGGCTCCGCCGATTCCTGACAAACTGTCCAAATGATAGAGCAAGGCGTTGACCAGTGTACCGTCAGGATTCCCTGCAGCAGGATGTACTACCATACCGCAAGGCTTGACAACTACAGCTAGATGTTCATCCTGATAAAGCACCTGCAGCGGGATATCCTGTGGCTGTGCCTCAGTGGGCTGTACGGGCGGAAGTGTAAGACATACACAAGCTCCTTGCGCTGGTTTGGCAGAGGGCTTGGTTTCCGTCTTGCCGTTCACTGTCACCGCGCCGCAACGCACCAGTTCAGCAGCGCGTGAACGCGACAGAGTTCCATCGTGCGACAAAAGCACATCCAGACGCGTACCGTCACCGGTAAACTCGATCACTTGTGTTCCTCCCCGCTTAGAATCAGGCCAATTCCTGCCATTACTGCACCACAGACTACTGCAGCATCTGCTATATTGAACACAAACCAGTGCAGGAAGACCGGGTCAATAAAGTCGATTACAGCTCCATATAGCAGCCGGTCTATTAGATTGCTCAGACCGCCACCCATCATCAGCCCAGCACCATACTGGCACAGTTTTCCGCAATCCGTACGATGCAGCCATATAAGCAACGCAATACACAATGCAAGACCACCCAGCGAAAGCCACAAACCGCTGCCATTTAAAGCACCAAAGGCCACACCGCCATTCTGCATACCATGTAGTTCCAGTACACCTGGAATCAGCGTACGCTGCTCAAACCCCCACAGCACTTTGCTGAGACGGTCCAGGGCCAGCACAACCCCTGCGGCAGCGTACACTCGAACATTTTTCATAGTTATCATTATATCATTCTCTGCCCTGCTTGAAAAGTCCACGCGTTGACACACAGCATTCGCCCGCGTACAATAGTGACAGAAAAAACTGCTTCACTAGCTTACAGGAGGGAAACAATATGTCTGCATTTTCCGGTGCGTTTTCATCAGGAATTGCTAACCTGAGCGGTGTATTCACATCTGGTGCTCTGAACATGAGCACGCATCTCCATATCATTCTGCCCGAACCAGATAAAATGCACGGAACGCTGCTTTTGCTACACGGGCTGAAAGGCGGCAGTGAAGACTGGCAACGCAAGACCAGTATTGAACGCTATGCAGCAGAGTATGGGTTAGCTGTATTTATGCCCGAAGTACAGCGAAGCTGGTATATTGATATGAAGTTCGGCTTGCCATATTTCACGTATGTCAGCGAAGAACTACCTGCATGGATCGCCTCTCAATTTCGTGTTCCGATCGATCCAAAACACCTGTATGTCGCTGGCTTATCCATGGGCGGGTTTGGGGCTCTGAAGCTCGCACTAACACATCCGGACCGTTTTGCCGGCTGTATGTCTCTCAGTCCGCGGCTTTACCTGCGCGACCGCCTTGAGCAAAAAAAGGATGAATTGCAGGACCGCAAAGAATGGAAAGCCATTCTCGGTGATGATCTGATCGTTGGGCCCGAGAATGACCTTGAGTTACTGGCAGAGGCTGCCGCAAAAGGCCCTGTCCCACGAATCTATCTTGCCTGCGGTACAGAAGACAGTCTCTATCCTGAAAGCGTCCGTATGCGTGACCATCTGCGCAGTCTTGGCATGAATATAACCTATGAAGAATGGAGTGGAATTCACAGTTGGGTTTTCTGGGACAAAGCCATTCAGCGCGGACTGGAGGCTGTCGTAACCAAAGAAAGATGAAACCGCTTGGATTATACGTTCATATCCCCTTTTGCGTGCGCAAATGCCGCTACTGCGATTTTGCCTCCTGGGCGGGCCGTGAAAGTGATATGGCCCAATATACTGACGTGCTATGTAAAGAAATCGCTCAACGCGCCAAGGAGTGCGGATATCCTGCCGCAGACACCGTATTCTTCGGAGGTGGCACACCTTCTCTGCTCCCGTCCGATCTGTATTTGCGCATAGCTCAAACATTACGTCAGAACTTCTCTATTGCAGCTGATGCCGAATGGACCGTAGAATGCAATCCAGGAACGCTCACTCCAGACTTTGCTAGCGCATTGTATGAGAGCGGATGTAACCGTCTGTCTTTGGGGCTTCAGGCTGCCCAACCGCATCTGCTCCTGTCGCTTGGACGCATCCACACAGCAGAGCAGGCTGCTAAGGCTGTCTTACTCGCACGGAATGCCGGTATTCACAACTTCAATCTGGATCTGATGCTCGGACTGCCTGGGCAGACCGAAGCAGATATGCGTGAAACGCTGGATTTTGCCCTTTCGCTGTCCCCACGTCACTTGTCCTGCTATGCTCTGATTGTGGAGGAAGGTACACCGCTGTATGATGATGTACATACTGGACGCGTAATCATGCCCAGTGATGATACCGACCGCACACTGTATGGTCTGTGCCGCAGTATCCTTCACGAAAACGGCTATATGCAGTACGAAATTAGCAATTTCGCACAGCCTGGTTTCTTCTGTCGCCATAATGCTAATTGCTGGCGGCGCGAAGAGTATCTGGGATTTGGTTGTGCCGCCCACAGCCTGTGGAAAAACGAACGTCGTGCCAATCCAGCCGTGCTGGACAGCTACCTTAGTGGTGAAGCTCCAGAGCTGACTGCTATCTCGCCTGAGGAGGCAATGTTTGAAAGCGTGATGCTGGGGTTACGACTAACTGAAGGCATAGATGAAAATGACTTTGCACGGCGTCACGGCCATGCGTTAATGGAAGTATACGGAGATCGTCTTCAGCCCGCATTAGTCGACGGACGCCTTCTCCGTCAGAATGGGCATCTGCTACTCAGCGAACACGGTATGGATGTAATGAACAGCGTACTTGTTGCATTATTGTAATTGATTGGATTTTAAAACGGCCCGAAGGCCGTTTTTATTTGTTTTCTATATCCTCTGCCAGACGCTGTAAGCTTTCTTTTACACGTCGCTTGCTTTCCTGGTAGGCAAAGAATCCAAATGCCAGCAATAATGGTGACGCAATCATAAATACCCAGCCGATTGCAATAAATGAAGGAATGTCTATAACCTTGACTAATGCAATACCTGCGCCAAAAAAGCTGACCGCGGTGCGAATATAGGCAAGCAGCGTACGCTGATTTGCAAGGGTTGTGCGCTCCATGGCCAAGTGGTCTCGTAAAATTAATTTATCAAGTATTTTCTTGTCGATTCTAGATGCCATCTCAGAATACCCCCAGCATAGACAGTACAATCAAAGCTATAAACAGAAGACCCAGCGTTGCCCAAACAAAATTCTTTTCTTTGAAATACTGAATCACCACTGTCGGCAACAACGCCCAAAGGCCGACGCTGCATCCCAACGAGATGGCAATCTGTGCCCAACTGTCAGACGCGGACATATTCGTCATAAAATAATGTGCGCCTGGAAAGCTGCCTGTACTGCTCAGTGCCCAGATTTCCTCGATGCTGCCACCGCTGAAGATTACCTGGAAAATACGGTTGGGATTCAGGATATTCGCAGATGGATTAATCAGAATGACAAGCGGAGCAAACAATGCCAGTATGGATGACACAATAGTAATCACATGCACTACAGTAGCATAACAACGCACGCTCGTAGGTAATTTGGGTTCAGGCGCTGCAGCTTGCTCTGTCTGCACGGCAGGTGCAGACTTTCCGGAAGCTTTCCTTTTATCCAGCACAATCGCAAGGATAACTAATGCGATAATTACTGTAAATACGATAACCTGGGTCATTGAAGAAGGATTCTTCATCATGCCCAAAGTACTGAGTGCTTTTGTTACCAATCCGAAACTGGTAAAGAACATGATACCAATCAGGATCAGACGTACGGTATGTACCTTGATACGTGCAAGTGCATAACTGCCAATAAAGCCGCCTATCACCTGTCCTGCCAGCCATGGTAAAACAAAGAAAGGAATAATTGCACCTGCTGACATATACGCCCAGATAGATACACAGCTTCCGATTCCAAGAATAGCTCCTGAAGAAGCAGCTGCAACCTTCATGGGCAAGCCCATGCATACATTCAGTACAGGCGTAATTGCCCAGCCTCCGCCCATGCCAAAGAATCCGCCGATAAAACCTACGAGCAGTATCAGCAGGGTAGCCCATCCTACGCGATGCACTTTATATGGGAACATGCGGCCTTCCGATTCCTCAAAGTATTCACCATCCAGGTGCAGGGAAGCGCTCAGACGGTCAACCTTGCGGACTTCGGGATGCTCAAGTTTTTTACCGCCGGTAAGAAAATATACAGCAAGCGCTACCAGCACCAGGCCCAGGCTTAGGCGGAGTACTCCTTCTCCTGTAGCACCAGTGCTGCTTGCAAGCCCGATAGCCAGCAGCGCGCCAATCAGTGCACCGATTGCCTGACTGATAGTCATCAGCAATGCAGTGCGGTATTCACACAGTCCTTTTTTAATGAAAATCCCCGTTGAAATAAGGCCTGAGAACATAGCTACAATCAGGCCAGCTCCGCGTACTACTACACTGTTGACTGATGTGAAAGCCAACATAATAGGTGTGAAGATAACGCCTCCGCCGATACCTGCAATAACCGAAATCAGCGCGATGGCAACACTGAGCATAAACAAAGCAAACTGAATAGCAACCACTGTCGAAGTCGCCATTACGCCATCTGCTGGAGTTTCAGGAACAGCGCCAAGAATTATAAGACCAAAGTACGACAAAACAACAGAGGAAATCATAATAATGATTTCAAGATAAGGAGACCGCAGCAGTTTAGATCGTTGCGTCATAACGCTTTTCTCCCTCCGCGCAAAAAGAGTATTCCAACGCTAATTCCCAAATATATCTTCCTATAATTGCCGTAAAATCAATATCCAAAGCAATATTATCTTTTGGGTCAGTTTTAGGTATCCCCTACAAACTCGGAACGGCTCTTGCCAAGGAAGAATACAGCAACGGTACCAATGCCGGTATGAGAACCGATTATCGTACCGATATCGCAAATACGAACTTCCTTTAAATTTGGGAAAGCAGCCAGAATTGCCTCACGCATACGTTCAGCCGTCTCAATACAGTGACTGTTGCAGATATAGCACTTGCCATCATATTGAGCTCCCGAATCAGCACGCTCCAACATCACTCGCAGTGTTTCGCGTATAGCATTCTGTTTACCGCGAACCTTACTGTATGCGATAATCTTTCCCTCGGAATTCAAATGCATGATCGGGCAAATACCCAACAAAGCTCCAAGCATAGCAGCCGGTCCACTGACACGTCCGCTGCGGCGGAAATGGCTCAAATCAGTAGCAAAAAACTGATGATTCAAGCGCAGCTTGTTCTCTTCTACCCAAGCATATACCTCTTCAAGTGTTTTTCCGGCATCACGCATGTCTGCAGCATAGTCCACCAGCATTCCCTGTCCGCTTGATGCAGCAAGCGTATCGATAACACGTATAACTCGATCGGGATGGCGGGCAGCAACTTCCTTAGCAGCTGCTTCAGCGTTTCGCACGCTGCCAGAAAGGCCGCTGCCAAAGGCCAGATGCAATACATCTCCCTTTTTCAGTAATTCATCAAAAAACTCTTCATAGCGAGCAGTGTTTACCTGAGATGTATGCGGCAATTTACCCGCACGAATGCCATCATAAAAAGCTGGCAGAGCATTTGGATCTCGCCCCATATCATCCACATGTTCAACGCCGTCCACTTCATAGGTATAGAATATCACAGGTACATCCCGGCTCTCACACCAAGAATACGGCAAATCAACAGTTGAGCCACAGCTCAAAATAAACTTTCTGTCCACTAGTATTTACCTCTTCATTTATTTATCGCGGTCGTTTTCATCCAGCATATGACGCAGTTCACGCATAAAGGTGGGAATATCAGTGAACTGGCGATATACAGAAGCAAAGCGCACATAAGCTACTTCGTCCAGTTGACGCAAAGAAGCCATCACCATTTCGCCAATCTGACGTGTAGTGATTTCTTCCTGCAGGCTATTATATGCCATTTGCTCAACAGAATTAACAATACGCTCAATATCTGCAGCGGATACCGGCCGCTTATGGCAGGCCTGAATGATACCGTTGCGGATTTTCTGTGGGTCAAACAGTTCGCGCGTGTTATCTTTCTTGATAACCAGCAATTGAGGCATTTCCACCTTTTCATAAGTGGTAAAGCGGCGGCCACAGTTAACGCACTCACGGCGGCGGCGAATGCTTGTTCCTTCTTCCGTAGGACGGCTGTCAATTACACGGCTGTCAGGACAGTTGCAAAACTGGCATTTCATGGCGCATTGCTCCTTGTTTGTAAAGTTATTTCTTATTATATAGCATCAACTTGCGTTTGTAAACGGTTCGCATCAAGCAAACCAACTAATGCAGGCATGCATTTATGAATAACTATTCACATTTGGCGATGTGTGCAAGGGCAATCATTTTCCCATTGTGCACAAACAATCTAAGAACAAAGCCACATTCAGACCAAAAATGTTTTTCGTTTGTATTTGCCCTTGACGTATTTTTATGCATGGATTATAATTCGGCAATCATCCGCTATATGCGGAATAACGAAAGGAGCGATCCCAATGAAGAAGCTTGTATCCCTGTTGCTTGCCCTGACGTTGGTGCTGGGCACCCTTTCCGTTTCCGCTCACGCGGACGAGATCAAGGATTTGCGGGACTATGCGCTGGTCACCAGTGAGATGACGACCTTCTGCTACCAGTACTCACAGAGCAACGCCGAACTCAAACCCCTTTCTAACTGCTTTGACATGCTGCTGACCAATGACAGCAAGGGCCGTCTGCTGCCCTGCATCGCCAAAGAATGGTACACACCCGATGATGCAACCACGTGGGTTTTCGAACTGCGTGATGACGTCAAGTGGGTCGACTATCTGGGCAATTATGTTGCCGATGTAGTAGCCGAAGATTTCGTGTACGGCCTTGAGTGGGTTCTGAACTATGCCAAGAACCAGGCAGCAAATACTTCGATGCCTGTCGAAATGATTTTGGGCGCTCAAGAGTACTATGATTACACCAAAGCATTTGCCGAATCCAATGGTGAAGATGCAGCCAAGGCTTTGGATCCTCTCAATGGTCCTTTCGCCGAAATGGTAGGCATCAAGGCTGACAACGATGCCGGAATCCTGACCATCACCTGTCTGGCTCCGCTGCCTTACTTCCCCACCGTAACTACTTACAACTGCCTGGCTCCGCTGAGTGCCAAGCTGATTGAAAAAATCGGTGTGGATGGATACTTTGGTGCTGAAAACACCGATCTGTGGTACAACGGTCCTTACACCATGACAGATTATGTGCAGAACAATGAAAAGGTGCTTACAAGGAACCCGCTGTACTACAACAATGATGTTAAGCTGTTTGACACGGTAACTGTACGCATGGTAGAAGATGCGAATGTTGCTTTCACCATGTTCACTGCCGGCGAGCTTGACTATGTTGAACTGACTGAATCTGAAATCGACATCATCGCCAACAATCCCAGCAATGAATGGCATGACTACCTCGTGCCCACGCTGATGACCATCTTCAGTTATAACTTCAAGTGGAACTTCAACAAGTACCTGGAAGATGGCACGCCCGATGTCAACTGGAATACCGCTGTAGCGAACGAGGCATTCCGTAAGTCCGTTTACTATGGTCTTGATCTGACCAATTATCTGGCTCGCACCAATACGCTGGATCCTCAGAGCATTCAGAACTACACTTACACGATGCGCGGTTTAGTCCAGACCAGCGATGGGACCGACTACAGTCAGCTGGTACTAGATGAACTGGGTTTGTCTTATGATCCCGACAAATACAACCGCTATGATCCCGAAAAGGCTGCCGCCTATAAGGCTCAGGCAATCGAGGAGCTGACCGCTCTTGGTGTGACCTTCCCCATCGAGCTTGACTGGTACATTGCAGGCAGCAACCAGGTCTCCAAGGATACCGCCGATGTACTGACGCAAATGTTCAATGACTATCTGGGCAGCGATTACATTAACTTCGTTACCAAGACCTATGTAAGCAAAATGCGTCAGGAAGTAGCTAATCCGCGCCTGCAGTCGCTTATCGAAAGCGGCTGGGCTGCCGACTATGGTGATCCCATGAACTTTGTCGGTCAGGAAATCCTTAATTACGACAATGCCTACTATGCCACGGTATATACGAATGCCAACGATGCAATGGAACCCGCTTATTCGCAGTTGGCTGAGTTTACCCGTCTGGTCAACGAGGCAGATCAAATCCGCACGGATCTCGATGCCCGTTATGCCGCCTTTGCTAAAGCTGAAGCGTACTTCCTGGATAAGGCCCTGTGTCTGCCTTCCCGTGTGTACAGCTCATGGCAGCTAAGCTGCATCAACTTCAACAGCAAGA
The DNA here is from genome assembly GCA_017544935.1 of Clostridia bacterium. Taxonomy (GTDB): domain Bacteria; phylum Bacillota; class Clostridia; order Christensenellales; family Aristaeellaceae; genus SFMI01. The sequence continues at coordinate 3,699 of JAFYDF010000128.1, read as the reverse complement.
TTCAGGTTCTCTACGGTGTTCAGGAAACCCGTTACGTTGACTGGGAGACTCAGGAAGAGCCTTATACTGCTGAAGAATACGCTCTGCTTATCAACAAATAATTTCCTTTCTCATTTCTCCAGCCGCCGCGCTTTATGCGCGGCGGTCTTTGTTTTCCAGTCTTATTGTTGACAGGAAAGCCATGCGGCCGATATAATGCACTAAGATGGAATTAAAAAGGAGAATAAAGTCATGATTAGTGAGCAGTTTATAGAATGCAATTATGACATAGTCGTTATCGGCGGAGGTATGTCCGGAATCTGTGCCGCTCTTGCTGCCGCTCGGCATGGTGCTCATACGACACTTATACAATCCCGCCCTGTATTGGGAGGAAATGCAAGCTCTGAAATTCGTATGCATATTGCAGGTGCCAGCTGCCATTTCGGTAAAAAGAACCTTTGGGAAACCGGTATCCTGATGGAGCTGATGCTTGAAAACAAAAGCCGCAACACTTATTTTTCTTATCCGATCTGGGATATGGTGCTTTGGGAAAAAGTACGCTATCAGGAAAACCTGGATCTATTTCTGAATACAACTCTGGATTCTGTAGAAACAAAAGATGCCCGCATTACAGCAGCCATCTGCAGACAATCGACAACTGAAAAAGCATTCCGCTTTTACGCACAAATATTTGTTGATGCAACCGGAAATGGTACTCTTGGTTATTTTGCCGGCGCTGAATGGCGCATGGGCAGTGAAGGTCGCGAAGAGTTTAACGAACCAGACGCGCCTGCTCAGCCTAACAACAACACCATGGGCAACAGCATTATGTTCATTGCCTCCGACAAGGGTGAGGAAGTGAAATTCAAGAAGCCTTCCTGGGCTCATACCTTCACCGAGGAAGATCTCAAGCTGCGTCCTCACGGCACTTACACTTGGTATCATGGCGAAGACGGCATAACCGAGGAATATGTGCCAGAATCCGGCTACTGGTGGATCGAGCTTGGCGGTGATACAGGCAATATCATTGAGAATGCCGAAAAAGTCACCGAGGAACTATATAAAGTCGTATACGGCATATGGGATCATCTCAAGAATGCAGGCGATCATGGTGCGGCCAATTACGAGCTTGACTGGGTAGGTATTGTTCCAGGCATCCGCGAAAGTCGCAGGTTGGTGGGTGATTACCTGGTCACAGAAACCGATGTACTTGAAAATCGGATCTTTGAGGATGCCGTTGCCTACGGCGGCTGGCCGATGGATGAACATGCTCCGCACGGCGTATATGATAAAGATGTCAATCCGACAAGATTTATTAACTTTCCAGGCGCCTATACCCTGCCATACCGCAGTTATTATTCAAAAAACATCAGCAATCTGATGATGGCCGGCCGTGATATCAGCGTAACCAAAATGGCGTTGGGATCCTCCCGTGTGATGGGCACATGCGCAGTGGGTGGTCAGGCTGTAGGCACCGCTGCGGCCATGGCCGTTCATTATGGATGTTCACCTCGTGAAATTGGAAGCAGAATCCATGAACTTCAGCAAACGCTTCTGAAAGATGACTGTTATATCCCTGGTTTCCGCAATGAGGACCCAGACGACTTTGCTCCGTCTGCAAATATCACAGCTACAAGTCATACTCCCGGTAATGAGCCTGGAAAAATCGTCAGCGGCGTTGCTCGCGTTGTAAACGAAGAAAGTAACTGCTGGGAATCGGAAACGCTGGAAAAAGGCCCGCAGACAATTACGCTTGCCTTTAGCCCCAGAGAGCTAAATCAGATCCGCATCACATTCGACCCTAACCTCAGTCGTGAAATCATGATGTCTATGACTCGGACGGTGCAGGAGCGCGAAGTCAAGTATATGCCACTGGAACTGGTACGTGACTTTACTGTCAAAGTCTTCCGCAACGGAGAAGTCATCTATCAGCAGCAGGTGAAGGAAAACAACCAGCGTCTGTGCGTGTATAATCTGGATGCTCCCTTAACTGCTGATAAAGTAGCGGTCGAAATTCAAGCCACTTATGGATGTCCATCCGCACGTATCTTTGAGATACGTCTTTACTAAAGCTATAGGAGGCATCACCATGACAGCTGAAGAACTGTGGAAGAAAACAGGTCTTTCAGGTTCATATGAAGTCTGGTCGTTTGGCGGCGACCCCGATGGGCTTGCGGCATTGGTCGCCGCCGGAATAAAGACTGCCACCAGTTCAGCCTATGATATATATGCGATCGATGGTGAGCCTCTTCCGCATGTAGGTGAATACAGCGTGATCATCAATTCTGCAGGCGAAGCAGTATGTGTCATCCGCACATCGGCAGTATACGTAGTGCCCTTTGACCGCGTCAGCCCCCGTCATGCTTTTCTGGAAGGCGAAGGAGATCGCTCACTGGCATATTGGCAGGGTGTGCACCGTGCTTTTTTCACCGGTGAAATGTCTGCGGCTGGTCTTTCGTTCAGTGAACAGATGCAGGTGGTCTGCGAAGAATTTACACTCATTCTACGGGCAGAGAATATGTAAGGAAAAAGCCTTGTGCTTTCCTTTCATTCTCTGTTCTTCTTTTTTTGCGCCAATACGTCAAAAAATCGCACAAAAAGCATGAATTTTGCGTGAATTTTACCCGGTTTTACAGTTGCCAAGGCCTTGAAAATCCGCTATAATATTATGTCGGACGCAATGCGTTCGTTAGTTCGCGTGCGTCCGCGCATGGAACAGATCAATTCTCTAAGGGAGGAATATCATGAAGAAGTACGTGTACCTGTTCACCGAAGGCAACGCCAAGATGCGCGAGTTGCTGGGCGGCAAAGGCGCCAACCTGGCTGAAATGACCAACATCGGCCTGCCCGTGCCCCAGGGCTTCACCATCTCTACCGAAGCCTGCACCCAGTACTACGAAGATGGCCGCAAGATCAATGACGAGATCATGGCCGAAATCATGGCCAACGTCGAAAAGATGGAGCAGATCAACGGCAAGAAGTTCGGCGATCTGACCAACCCGCTGCTGGTCTCCGTCCGCTCCGGTGCCCGCGCCTCCATGCCTGGCATGATGGATACCATCCTGAACCTGGGCCTGAACGATGACGTCGTTGCCGCGATGATCAAGGGCAACCCCGATCCTAAGTTCGAGCGCTTTGTTTATGACTGCTATCGCCGTTTCATCCAGATGTTCTCTGACGTCGTAATGGAAGTCGGCAAGAAGTATTTCGAGCAGCTGATCGACGCCATGAAGGAAAAGAAGGGCGTCACCTTTGATACCGAACTGACCGCCGCCGATCTGTGCGAGCTGGCTCAGCAGTTCAAAGCCGAGTACAAGAAGCAGCTGGGCACTGACTTCCCGTCTGATCCCAAGGTGCAGCTGTATGAAGCTATCCGCGCTGTATTCCGCAGCTGGGACAATCCCCGCGCCAACGTGTACCGCATGGATCATGACATCCCCTACTCCTGGGGCACTGCCGTCAACGTGATGCCCATGGTATTCGGCAACCTGAACGACAACAGCGGCACCGGCGTGGCCTTCACCCGTAACCCCGCTACCGGCGAAAAGGTTCTGATGGGTGAATTCCTGACCAATGCCCAGGGCGAAGACGTAGTAGCTGGCGTTCGTACGCCCATGCCCATCACCGAGATGGAAAAGCTGTTCCCCGATGCTTATAAGCAGTTCGTAGAAGTCTGCAGCATTCTGGAGAACCATTACCGCGACATGCAGGACATGGAGT
>JAFYDF010000127.1 GCA_017544935.1 Clostridia bacterium | reverse complement strand
TGGTCTGCGTTCCGCTCAATGCAATTCTCCTTAATATGACCGACCCGCCCGGAGAACCGGGCGGGTCTTGTTATGCTGATAGATCAGATGGAGTTCTCATCGCTGAGCAGCTCGCCCAGCAGCTTATCCTTCACCTGGGACAGATTCGTCTCGCGGATCTTCTGACGAAGCGGCAAAACAGATCTGGGGGATACTGACAGTTCATCAATGCCGATGGACAGGAAGGTCTCGGTCAGGCTAAGGTCTGCGCCCAGCTCGCCGCAGATGCCGACCCACACGCCGTTCTTGTGCGCATTGTCGCAGACCATCTTCAGTGCGCGGAGCACTGCAGGATGATGCGGATTATAGAAGCGGCCCAGATCAGCGTTCTGTCTGTCGCAGGCCAAGGTATACTGGGTCAGGTCATTCGTGCCGCAGGAGAAGAAGTCTACGACCTTCGCCAGACGGTCACTCATGAGCACTGCAGCGGGGGTCTCGATCATGATTCCGATCTCGACGTCATCTGAGAACGGAATGCCTTCCTTGGTGAGCTCTGCCTTCACCTGGTCGCACATTTTCCTGGCTTCCTTGACTTCCCATACGCTGGTGACCATGGGGAACATGATGCCTAGCTTGCCGTATGCGGAAGCACGGAACAGTGCACGGAGCTGCGTGCGGAAGATCTCCGGCCTGTTCAGGCAGATGCGCAGTGCGCGATTGCCCAGAGCGGGATTCTCTTCCTTAGGCATGTTGAAATAGCCGATCTGCTTGTCCGCGCCGATATCCAGCGTGCGGATCACGACTTCCTTGCCGCCCATATCGCTCAGGACTTTCTTGTACGCTTCAAACTGGTAATCCTCAGTCGGGAAATCATCACAGTTGAGATACAGGAACTCGCTGCGGAACAGGCCGACGCCGCCGGCATCATTGCTGAGAACGGCCGCTACATCATCCGGAGAACCGATATTGCAGTAGACACGGATGCTCTGACCGTCCTGAGTAGTGTTGGGTAGCCCCTTGAGTTTTTCGAGCAGTTCACGCTGACGTTTCTGCTCTTCCATCTTCTTGAGCAGATGCGCGCGGGTGTCTGCATCAGCTTCAATAACAACACCGCCGGTGCTTCCGTCGATGATGACTTCACGGCCTTCATACTCAGGTTTCATCTGGTCTCCGACACCGATAATGGCTGGAATGCCCATCGTGCGAGCCAGGATAGCGGTATGACTGGAACCGGAACCGCCTTCCGTGATAAAGCCGAGGATCTTGCTCTTGTCCAGCTGTACTGTTTCGCTGGGCGCAAGATCATCCGCTGCCAGGATCACGGGAACAGGGGAATTGATGCCGCCCTGGACAACGCCGGTAAGAATGGAAATGATACGTCCGGATACGTCTTTCACGTCAGCAGAGCGTGCCTGGAAATACGGATCATCCATGGAAGCGAACATTTCGGCAAACTGTGCGGCGGTATCCGTTACTGCGGCCTCTGCGTTCAGCTTTGTCTCCTGGATGGCAGTCTGGATCGATTCTTCATATTCCATGTCCTCTGCCATCATCTGGTGTGTTTCAAACAGCAGGGCGGCTTCATCACCGGCTTCTTCACGGGCTTTTTCAGCCAGTTCGCCCAGCTGTTCGATCGCTTTTTCCTGGGCAGCCTTGAAACGTGCCCACTCGGCTTCCACATCCTCTACTTCATAACGGCGGATGGTGGACTTTGCGCGCTGATAAAAATACAAAGGACCAATGGCCACGCCGGTGGATACGCCCTTGCCCTGAATGGAAATCATGGTGCATTCCTCCTGAATTGTTGATAGAGAAAAGAAACGGCTGTCGCGAGGGCAGCCGTTTCGGGAAGTATTACAGGTTGGCCTTGAAGAACTCTTCGATGGCGGTGGCTGCGGTGTCCTCATCCGCGCCCTCGACGGTCACTTTAACGGTATCTCCCTGCTTGATGCCCATGCCCATGAGCGCCATGAGCTTCAGAGCATTGACGGCCTTTTCGCCCTTGATAACGGTAACGGTGGAAGCATACTTTTTGATTTCCTTTACCAGGATGCCGGCAGGACGGGCATGGATGCCGACAGGATCAGTGATCGTGTACTCGAAAGCTTTCATTGTGTTTTCCTCCTGAAAATTCAAATAATTTCATTCCGCCTGTGCGGAAAATGTTCATTGAACCTTACTTGGCACCGCACTCGACGCCTTCCAGGTCGTCGGAATTGGTGAGCAGAACGGCTACGGTATCGCTGTATCCGGCAGCCTTGATCTTGGCACGGTCGAAGATGATGAGGGGCTGGCCGGCCTTGACTTCGTCGCCTTCCTTCACGAGGCAGGTGAAGCCGTCGCCCTTCATGTTCACGGTGTCAACACCGACATGGATCAGCAGTTCCATGCCATTGCTCTCGATACCGACCGCATGCTGGCTTTCGGCTACAGAGGAGATGGTGCCGTCAAACGGTGCAACGACCTTGTCATCATCGGGCTGTACGCCGATGCCGTCGCCGAGAACGCCGGACGCAAAGGTGTCATCGGGGATCTCTTCGCGGGCGATGACGGTACCCTTTACGGGCTGGAGCACACTGCCTGCCGCGCAGCGGATGACAGATACGGACGGGACTTCGATTGCCGGGGCAGCCGCGGCGGGAGCCGGAGCTGCAGCAGGAGCGTCTTCAGGCTTCTCTTCCTTCCAGATGACCATGGTGACAGCGAAGGCGATGCCGGAAGCGATCAGCAGTTCAATCACATAGATGGGGATATTGTTGATAGCCAGCAGGCCGGGAATACCGGTCACGCCGTAAGTGGTCGCGCCCAGACCCGTCAGGGATCCGAACAGCGCGCCGACCGCGCCGCCGATCACGCCCGCGATGAAGGGCTTCATGAAACGGAAGTTCACACCGAAGATGGCCGGCTCAGTGATGCCCAGGGATGCAGACAGCGAGGAGGGCAGAGCTACGGACTTCAGCTTCGCGTTGCGGCACTTGATGGCTACTGCCAAGCAGGCGCCGAACTGGGCGAAGTTTGCGGCGGACGCAATGGGCATCCAGATGTTCAGCCCCAGCGCGCCTGACAGCATGCCGGCCTCGATGACGTTGTACATGTGGTGCAGACCCATGACCACGGTCCAAGGATAGAGGGCATCCATTACCAGTGCGCCGATACCGCCGGTGGAGGTCACCAGCCACTCAGCACCCTTCAGTACCCAGTTCTCCAGGATGGAGAAGATAGGTCCGATCACAACGAAGGTGGCGAAAGCAGTGACAAGCACTGTAACCAGAGGAGTTACGAACAGGTCGATCATCTCGGGTACCTTTTTGTGCAGCCATTTTTCGACATTGCTCATCAGCAGCACGGCTAAGATGACAGGAATGACGTGGCCCTGGTAACCGACCTGGTTGATCGTGAATATTCCCAGGTCCCAGGCAGGTATCACACTGGTCGGTGTCACGGTCCAGGCGTTCATGAGCGCCGGGTGCACCATCATGATGCCGATAACGCCGCCGAGGAAAATGTTGCCGCCGAACACGCGCGCGGAGGAGATGGCTACCAGTACGGGCAGCAGCGCGAACGCGGTGTTGGCTACCATATCCAGGAAGCCGAACCAGCCGCTGTCGGCAAAGGACGGGATCGCCTTGGCCAGCGCTTCCACCAGACCCATCATCAGACCGGAGGCCACGATGGCAGGCAGGATGGGCACGAACACGTCGCCGGGAGTCTTCAGGATCTTCTTCCACCAGGGCATCTTGGATGCCGCGGCCTTCTTGACGTCATCCTTTGATGCGGCGGAGACACCGGCTACGGAAAGGAATTCATCATAGACCTTGTTGACAGTACCTGTACCAATGATCAGCTGCAGCTGGCCGTTGGATTCGAACATGCCTTTTACGCCATCTACGTTTTCCAATGCGGCCTTGTTCACCTTGCTGTTGTCAGCGATTACCAGACGAAGTCGGGTGGCGCAGTGAGCAGCACTTATGACATTGCTGCCGCCGCCGATATTGGCGGTAATCTGCTCAGCGCACTTGCGATAGTCGAGAGCCATAGGAACAATCCTCCTTTTTGTATGAAAGATTTGTCTAGCACGGTTCGCTTTTTGACAAATCCGTCATCATTCTATTAATTATACTTTACTTATCGATTTAAAGTAAATGTATAATTCTGATGTTTTTTGTACAGGCGTACATTGCGGATCAGACGAGCCCGAGCTTCTCGAATGCCCATGCGAGACCGTCTTCTTCCACAGCGGGGCACACCAGATCGCTGATCTCCTTCAGCTTCGGGCTTCCGTTGTCCATACAGACGGAATACCCGACTGTCTCGATCATTTCCAGATCGTTCATGCTGTCACCGAAACCGATTGTGTCTTCGATGCCGATCCCGAAGGCCTCGGCAACGATTCTGACGCCACGGCCTTTGTCAAATCTGCGGTTGATCAGCTCGCCGTTGAGACACTGGTGCGCGGCAACATCCTGAACGACAAAGTTGTAATCCTTTTCCAGGGCCTGTCGCGCAGGCTCCAGCTGCTTCATTTCCTTGCACATGAATACGATTTTATAAATGGGACTGCCGTCGTATTCCTGCATAGGCCGGATATTCAGCTGCTCCGCCAAGGCTTTCCGCCAGCGCACGAGCTCGCTGTTGCCTTCACCTGCCTGTGCAAGGAAATCACCCAGGTCCTCATCTCCCCAGGTGGCATTCCTTGCTTCGATCGTGCGGAACACACCGTTCTCCTTCAGCAGCCGCATACCGGTCTCAAACTGCTCTTTTTCCATGGGGCAGTCGAACAGCACACGGTCGCCGGCAAATACGTGTCCGCCTGCGCAGGCGACAGCGCCTTCGAATCCCAGCGCGAGCACCGGTGCCAGCATGCCGGGGTTCCGGCCCGTGCAGAGAAATACCAGGTGTCCGTTAGCCTGCGCCTTGCGTACTGCTTTCATGGCGCTTTCAGGCGGATTATTGCTGCCTGCGGGGGTCAGGGTACCGTCGATATCGAGAAAGATCAGTTTCTTTTTCATTATGCTTGCTCCTTAAAACTTGTGCAGCAGCCAGCGGAATCCTCCTGCCGGGACTCTGACCGCACCGGCATCGCCTTGTGTACCGTCCATCAGGTCGGTATATCCCTTTTCATCCTTCAGCCAGGCAGTCTGGTCCTCACCACTGAAATTGAACAGCGCCAGAAGCTGCTCGCCGCGGTAATAGCGTCCGATGCCCAGCACGCTGCCGCTGCCGGTATCCAGCAGCCAGGTATCCGCTTCCGTATCGAAAGCGGGATGCTCGCCGCGCAGCTGTTCCATCCGGCAGATCGCAGAGAAGACTTTCCCTTCAGGAGCAGTTTCATCATGGCGCAGTTCAGCCTTGCTCCAGTCCAGATTTCCGCGGTGCAGATAGCGGCTGTCTTCGCGTTTCAGCGGGTCATCATGGTAAGCGTTATCATTCTCCTGGGCGATCTCATCACCGCTGTACAATACAGGCACACCGCTCAGCGTGAACATGAACGCATGCAGCATCTCGTCCTTCCGCACGGCCTTTTCCATGCCTGCGGCATCTCCGTAATTCCGGGCAGCTTCAATGCCGCACAGGGACGCTGTCGTACCGCAGAGCCGTGCATCGCCCAGACGCAGGTCGTCATTGTAGAGCTCGCCGCGGGCAGGACTTCCCGGCCACTTGCCGGTGAGGTAATCATTCAGATATTTCTTATGCGCGACTTCCTGCATGCCGAACTGAGAGAGGAACCCGTAATCCAGGCCCCAGCCAATGTCATCATGGCAGCGCAGATAGTTGAGGAAAGTGTATTCCTTAGGCAGTGCGAAGACCTGGCGCAGCTGGTGCTCCAGCAGGCGCACATCACGGGTGGCTACGGTATGCCAGATGGTGGCCATCGTGGTTACATTGTAAAGCAGATGGCACTCAGGCTTTTCCACGGTGCCGAAGTAGGGAACGACCTTGCTGGGCTCCATGACTACTTCGCCCAGCAGCAGTGTGCCGGGACATACGATCTCGCATACCATGCGCATGATGCGGACGAGCGTATGCACCTGCGGCAGATTACGGCATGGAGTCCCCAGTGCTTTCCAGATGTAGGGAACAGCATCCAGACGGATGATATCCACACCATGATTGCACAGGTTCAGCATATTGTCCGTCATGTCATTAAAGACGGTAGGGTTCGCGTAATTCAGATCCCACTGATAAGGATAGAAGGTCGTCATGACCACTTTCCGCGCTTCCTCGCACCATGTGAAGTTGCCGGGAGCGGTGGTAGGGAATACCTGCGGAACAGTCTGCTCAAAGGCATTGGGCAGTGTCCAGTCGTCATAGAAGAAATACCTATCCTGATATTCCTTTTCTCCGGCCCTTGCCCTGCGCGCCCATTCATGATCCTCACTCGTGTGGTTCATGACGAAGTCAAGGCAGACCGCAATGCCGCGCTTGTGGCAGTCATCCGCCAGTTCCTTCAGGTCATCCATGGTTCCCAGCTCGGGCTGGACTTTACGGAAATCACTGACGGCATACCCGCCGTCGCTGCGGCCTTTCGGGCTCTCCAGAAGCGGCATGAGATGCAGATAGTTCACGCCGCAGTCGGCGATATAGTCGAGCTTTTCGCGGACGCCCTGCAGGTTTCCTGCAAAGGCATTCACGTACATGAGCATGCCCACCAGTTCATGCCCTTTATACCAGTCAGGGTATACTTCCCTGGCGCGGTCCATCATTTTGAGGGACTCCGGACGTTCTACCCAGGTGCGGTAGAGCATATCTGTGAAGTAGTCGTAAGCCCTCATGTCGTTATGATAAAGCTCGCAGTACAGCCACTTCAGTTCATCCTCATGACGGCGGAACCGTGCGGCAAATTCAGGCATCCAGTGGTTTTTCATGAGAAAGGCCCTCCTGTACTTCCTGTAATGTGGGCATTGCGGGGATCGCGCCCGGACGGCTTGTAGTAATAGATGCCGCCTTGTTCGCAAAACGGACATATCCGTTGATCTCTTCTTTTGTCAGGCCTTCCAGCCCGCCGCGCGCGGCAATACGGCTCAGGAAGGAACCGAAGAAAGTATCGCCAGCACCGTTTGTATCCGCGACTTTTACAGAGAAGCCGGGCACTGCACCGGTCAGGTCGCCGAAACGCCAGATAGCGCCTTTGGGGCCAAGCGTCACGATTGCAAGGCGTACACCCAGGGACATGAGCTTTTCAAGGGCAGCTTCAGGAGCCTGAACGCCGCAGAGGAGCAGAGTTTCCTCATCGCTGATCTTGACGATATCGCACAGGGGCAGCACGGCGCGCATCTGCAGCACAGCAGCATCTTCACCTTCCCACAGCGCGGCACGGTAGTTGGGATCATATGTGATCAGCGCGCCGGCCTTTTTTGCGGCCTGCACGGTGTTGACCACTGCGTCACGGCAGACGGGATCGGTCAGACTGACGCTGCCGAAGTGCAGAATGCCGGTGCCTTTGATCGCCTCGATCGCCTTGGCAGTATCGATCATGGTATCCGCACCGGGCTTGCGATAGAAGGAGAAGCTGCGTTCGCCGGTCTCGTCAACCGTAACGATGGCGAGCGTGGTGTTGGCGCACCGGGTCACCTGCAGACCATCGGTAGATACGCCGAAACGAATCAGCGTATCGCGCAGCAGGCGTCCGTATGAGTCATCGCCTACACAGCCGATAAAGGCGGATTCAATGCCGAGCTTGGAAGCTGCTACGGCAACATTGGCAGGGGCACCGCCGGGGTTTGCTGCGAAGTGCGGGATCTGATTGGCATCAACATGCGTCTGAGTCATGTCGACAAGGATTTCACCGATAGTTGTGATTTTCACGCAATTACCCTCTTGTTATTATTTTTTGGATATCCTGGGATGATTTCTTCTGATTATAACATGCTAACGCACATGAAAGCAACCTTAAAACCTTGCTTCATGATAATATTGTGGCGTATGAGAACTTATGCTATATTTGCATCAGAACCAAGACATTCAGCTTTCCGTTCCTGCCATACATAAAGGATAGATATAGAGGGATTAAGATGAGAACAGGCATTTCTCTGATGCTGGCGATAATAATGCTTTTTTCATGCGTATGACCACAGCGCGGCTGTGGTGTGGCAAGAGAAATGACAGCTAAACAAACAATATGAATCGTGGCTATTCCCCAATTTCAAAGATTTCTTGATTTTGGGGAATAGCCGTTGTATGATGAGACCATTCGGAAAGGAGGGCTGCGCCTTGAAAATGATCGTTCGCTCTGCGTATCTCGAGGAAATGGCTTCGCTGGCGCTGACGCCGGACATCAAGGTCATCACCGGTGTCAGGCGGTCAGGCAAATCAAAACTGATGGAAGCGTTTTCGGAGCGGCTGAAACAGGCGGATGCCG
>JAFYDF010000126.1 GCA_017544935.1 Clostridia bacterium | reverse complement strand
GCTTTGTGCATGCAGACGCAGCCTTTTGTACGTCTTAAAGAAAAAATACTTGAAAACTGCAGCCGCATCATAGTCGGTAAGGAAGATGTGATCGAACAGATCGTAGTCTGCCTGATTGCCTCAGGGCATATCCTGCTGGAAGATGCTCCCGGTACGGGCAAGACCATGCTGCTGCGCGCATTTGCACGAAGCATTGGCGGAGAGTTCCGACGTATTCAGTTCACGCCTGACCTGATGCCTTCAGACTTGACTGGCATCAACTTCTACAACCAGAAGAAAGGTGAGTTTGAATTCCGGCCGGGTCCGCTTTTCGCGCAGATCATTCTGGCGGATGAAATCAACCGTGCCACTCCGCGCAGTCAGGCGGCATTGCTCGAAGCGATGGAGGAAAAGCAGATCACCGTTGATGGCGTAACCTGGCCTATGCGAGAACCCTATATGGTAATGGCCAGCCAGAATCCGATCGAGTCTTACGGTACATTTCCGCTTCCCGAAGCACAGCTGGACCGCTTCTTCATGCGCCTGCGGCTGGGGTATATGACACGGGAACAGGAGATCAGCGTACTGCGCAGGCCTGATAGCCGTCAGCTGCTGGAAAAGCTGCAGCCTGTAATAGAACCCGGTGAACTTGAGGCATTGCGCGCAGACTTCGCACAGGTACGTGTGGACGACGATATCGCTGCTTACATGATGGATCTGGTGGAAGCAACACGCCGCAGTGAATTGTTGCTGGCCGGTGTGTCCACCCGTGGCAGCTTGGCGCTCTTCCGTGCGTGCCAGATCAACGCAGCGTTGCAGGGCAGAGACTATGTGATTCCCGAGGATGTGAAACGTGAAGCGGTATGTGTACTTCCGCACCGCTTGACGCTTGTGAACCAGAGTCATTTGGACAATGTGCGTTATGTTCAGAATCTGTTGGATGAAATCCCCGTCCCGCTGGAAAAATTATGATCTCTTTTGTAATACTCTTTACAATACTCCTGCTTGCTCTGGTAGAAATAATCAGCCGCCGTGAAGACCTGAGACATCTGCAAGTGCGCTTTGCGCTGGACAGTGATCTTGTGGCGCCCGGGGAAATAATGACGCTTCGCTATACAGTAAGCAATACCAGTGTGTTTCCACTGCTTTATGCGGGACTGACAGTTTGTCTGAATGGTGAGTATGAATTGCGGGAAGACGAGAAATTCCGACGTACTCATGTGACGGAGGATTTCTTTGTTACAAGGATAACCCATCATTTTTACCTGGGTCCACGTCGGCAGTTTTCTGGCAAGCTGAGATTTTCAGTTAAAAACCGCGGCTATCATGAGCTTGGAAAATACTATCTGGAGAGCGGTGATTTCCTGGGACTTAAACCAGTATTGCGCACTGGTATGATGGGCGTACATATCATCTGTACAGCTGCTACATGTGATATACCGCACATTCATGCATTAGGTGGCGAGATGGGCAATGTTTCTGTGCAACGCTTTATCCAGGATGACCCAACAATGATACTGGGTTACCGTGAGTATACTGGGCATGAGCCCATGAAGCAGATCTCCTGGAACCAGACAGCCAAGACTGGCCAGCTGATCGTGCGACAGAACGATTTCACCGCCGACCGTATAGCAGAGGTGCTGGTCAATATAGATCCCACCAGCCGTTCGCTTATGGAACGCTGCTTGTCACTTACGACCTCTGTCTGCCTGTTGCTTGAGCGAGAGAAGATTCCATATTCAATGAAAAGCAATGGCGATCTGTTTTCATTAAAGCCCGGACTGGGAATGGGCCACCTGTTTTTCATTCAGAAACGTATCGGGTTATCGCGACTGACAGGGTATATCGGGTTTCCTTCACTTGTCAACCAATGCTTGCTGCATCGTAAGCCTAACTGTACCTATATTGTTATAACACCAACGCTGGATGATGACTGCCGCATTGCCTTGGGACGATTGGCACGTCATGTCGATCTTGCACCTGTTGTTTTGTGTGCTGAGGAGGATTATTCATGAGACAGACATCAGTGATTCGTGTGACGGGGGACATTTGCTTTTTCTTTTCTGTCCTTAGTATTTTCAAGGCCTTTCAAGTGTGGCGGCTGCCTATGGCGCTGTTTGCAGTGGCGTGCCTGCTGCTGGGTTTTGTCATTGTACGATGCGCAAACCCTGTACTACGCGGAGCGATCGCGTTGCTGCCCGCACTGAGCTTCCTGATCGGTCAGCCCGGCTGGCTGCTGCTGATTCCGGCTGTGGCATGGATTTATTATGTTGTTGTGATGGCGATGGGCAATTATGCCATGCCGCTCGATGAATACCGCAAGGCCTTTACCATTATGCTTGTCATCTGTCTGTTCTTTATTGCCGCAAATATTGCTAACTCCACTATCTACAGCGGGAGAATGATTTCTGTGGATAGCCTGATCTATGCGTTTGCTTTCCTGTTTCTGGGTGTGATCGCCATGCGTCGCATGCAGATGGGCAGGGAGATGAACTGGTCCTGGAAATGGCGCAATGCATTGTCGGTAGCAGGCTTTCCTTTGCTGGCTGTCGGAGTGTCGATAGGTTTGTTCGTGGTACTGCGCTTTACCCACTGGGGCCTGACGGCGGTTTTGCGGCCGCTGGGGGTTATTATAAACTGGCTGTTGCATAAACTGTTTCCCACGGGAAGGGCACCCATTGAAAGCATGAGCCTGCAGCAGGTCTTAACGAATACGGCCATCGAATACAATAACAAATGGGAAGCAGAGGGCGAAGACGGCTCGATTATTGCAGGAAAGGGCGAAAACTTTGATAGGATGCTGATAGAGCGCCTGGCGAGCATCGGAGGCTGGGTGATCCTGGGATTGGTACTGGCACTGGTGCTGTTCTTGGTACTGCGCCGCATATGGCGTATGAAACCGCTCAGCAGAGAAGAGCCTGAATTTGAGGAGACCGAGAAAACTGAGCCTGGCAAGCGCCGCCGTCGCCGCCGCACAGCGCCTGTGGTGGGTAATGCACGCCAGTTGCGCCGCATCTATAAGACCTATCTGGAATATCGCCAGGAAGGCGGGATGACTGTAGGTGCGTCAGATACCTCCGCGCAGATACTGGATAAGGAAACGAGGGAGAAGGAAGAGGCAGCGCGGCTTCGCGAATTATATATCGCAGCGCGATACGGCGATCCTTCAGCAGTTACCCGTTCGCAGGTACAGGAAGCGCAAGCGTGTCTGGAACGCATTGTCGGTTAAAAAATCTTGGCCGCCTGGATCACTGACATTGTGATCACAGGCGGCCTTTTTGCGTTTCAAAAAAGATGTGGTTTGCTTTACCCATCAGCAAAGACGGATAGGTGTTCCGGAAAGATAAGCGTCCAGATTTTCAAATATGATTTTGGCACGGCGGAGCATGCTTTCTTCTGTTGAAAAAGCGACATGCGGGGTGAGCACGACATTCCTGGCATGCAGCAGCGGCGCATCTGCCGGCAGTGGCGGTTCCTGTGGGAAGACATCGGCTGCCGCTCCGGCTATACGGCCTTCGTTCAGCGCGTCGCAGAGCGCCTGCTGATCGACCAGAGCACCGCGGGCACAGTTAATAAACAGGGCGCTTGGACGCATCAGTGCAAGCTGCTGTGTACCAATCATCCCGGCTGTGGCCGGCGTGGAAGGTGCGTGCAAGGTTACGATGTCGGATGTGCGCAGCAGCTCTTCCAGGGGAAGATATGGGATGCCAAGCGCCTGTGCGGTCTCGGAAGGAGCAGGATCGCTTGCAATCACACGTGCGTCAAATGCCTGGCACAAACGCGCAACGCGCTGGCCGATGCGGCCAAACCCGATTATTCCCACGGTCCTTCCGCCCAGCTCACGGCCTGTCAATCCTTTGCTGCTTTCACCACTGCGTACAGCTTTGTCACAGGCAGGCATACGGCGCAGTAAGCTGAGCATCATACCAATGGTCAGTTCTGCGACAGCTTGATCTGAATATCCGGATGCGTTGGAAATCAGAATATCCCTTGCACGGCAGCTTTCCACTGCAATATGATCGATGCCGGTAAAGGCTACGTCCAGATAACGCAGGCAGGGGCAGGCGTCTACTGCCCGGGCAGGGAAAGGTGAATTGGTCAGAATGAGTATTTCTGCATTCTTTGCTCGCTGAATGCTTTCTTCGACAGAGGACGGTCGGTCAGAATAAACAGTTACCTGATGTCCTGCAGTGCGCAGTGGCTCGAGCTGCTTTTGAAGAAGGGCATCTGAAATGCCAAGCGGTTCCATAATAACAATATTCATGAGTGAAGGATTCCTTTCAGGGCGGGACGGAGGCGGGTAGCGATAAGACGGGCGAGAGCAATCTTCAGTAGGTCAGGAACAATATAAGGCAGCACACACCAACTGAGTGCGACGGCAAATGAAACAGTATTTCCACCACGTGCATAGACTAACACAAACCAGATCGTACCAAAAAGATAGCAGAGGAGCAGACCAAGCAGCATGCCGATTGATTTCAGACGTTCTCCAAACAGACGACGCCATGCCGTCAGAAGCAATGCTATGGCGATGAATCCGATCAGATAACCGCCTGTCGGTCCGAACAACACGCTGATTCCGCCTGAAAAGCCGGCGAATACGGGAATGCCGATGGCACCCAGCAGGAGGTATAAGAGCACAGAGAGGATTGCTGTGGACCCAAGAAGATCACATATGAGAAACACGGCGAAAGTCTGCAGAGTAAAGGGGACCTGCGCAGGGATCGAGATCCAGGAGCAGATGGCAATCAGTGCCGTACAGAGGGCAGCATATGCGATGCTTTGCGTATCAAGCTTTTTCAGTGTAGCAGTTTTCATGAGTTATCTTCTTTCCTGAGATTTTCTATCTCATTATCCACATGATTACGAAGACGAATAAAGAAAGCCGGATCATGCGGATAGTCTGTATTCGAAATAGGCATGCCTGCGACTTCAGTAATGAGCGCGAGCACATGCTCACGACTTGTCAGTGCTTCCAGCCACTGCAGGGCTCGCAGGTCCTGCATGGCGGCATGCAGGATAAGCAACCGCAGGGATTCTTCCGGTTCACCCTTAGCGCCGGGATAGACGATAAAGGCATCGCCTGCGGGAAACGCGCCGTCTGCATCCGTAATGGCATATGGGTCGATAGGATACATGGAAAGACGTGCGTTATAGAAATTAAAGCCCCATTGCAGGAATCCTTTAAGGTCATAGCGATAGAGCAATATGCCGAGCATGCGCGTACGCGCACCGGGCATCGCTATAAAGTGATTGGGAACGTCCAGATACTGCCCGACACAGTAATAAGTCCATAAATCAGGGACACCTGCTTCCACGAACGGGAGAAGTTTGTTGAGCGCGGGGATAGGATGCCTGACAGCACCGCTCTGGTAGATTGCAAGATCGGACAGTGCATCGATTACGGGACGGTCTGCGATATAAGGCGTAACCAGTGCGGCGGCAGCAGCATAATCGGGTAGCATTTCTTCCTTGGGCTCATCGGAAATGTGAAAATAGGTATGCTCCAGCACACCAGCTTTCCTGAGTACAGTGATTAATCGGGGCAGGAAAGATTTCAGGAACGCGGCATACTCCGGGCTGCAGGCATCGGTCTCCCAGCCGAACAGACGGGTGCCTGTCTTATCCACGATCTTGGGGGCATGCTTTGCTCCCCACTGCGTGAACAGATGAGAAACCTCAAAATGCGTAATTCCAGCACGCTGAGCTGTTTTTATCCAGCGCCGCAAGCGCGCGAAGCCAAAACGGTAGCCGTTCTCACGGCGTTCCACATCCACCAACTGAACAGTCAGACGCTCGCCGCCGATTGCGGTATCCAGTGGTGGTGTGAATACCGGGGTCAGGATCATATTGATGCCGCGCCGTGCGGCGACGGACATGAAGTTCTCAACGATCCGCCAGTATTCCTCAGAGAAAACAGGTACATGGTAATAGTTTGCCAGACAGTCGGAATGAAACCATTGTGTACGCAGCAGTGTCTGCGGCGGCAACAGGCCTTCACGCAGGCGTAAGACTGCTTCAGCTGTACCGAATATGCTCCCATCCTCACTGCACAGATGCATTATGACAGGATAAATCCCGGGCAAGGCAGCGGGGTTGGGAGTATATTCCAGGAGAAAACTCTGCCATATGCTGCTGAGCAACGGCATATCATTATTGCTCAACAGGTCAGGATACAGTCCGGGTGATTTACGCAGATAATTATCATCTGCGCCGGGAAGCGTGGCCAGCATAACGGGCACGCAGCGCACAGCGCGGACAGTGATATCCGAAGCTATTGGGGAGTCAACGACTACGTGCACTTTTTTCCTTGACAGCGTGTCGTCACATGTGCAGGCGAGCTGAAAGAAAAGATGCTCGTTCTGAAAGCCGCAGAATTCCTTTTGCAGCTGTGTGGGCGGCGTATCCGGGAATACCTTTTCCAGCGGACTGATAACACGAAGCTCAAGCACGGATTGGTCTTCCTTTCAAACAAAAACGCCCATGAGCTCATGGGCGTGAGTGGATCGTACTGATCAGGCAAGGACTTCGCTGTCGTTTTCCACGGTGATCTCTTCGACATTGCGGATGGCCCAGCGGGCAAATACGACCGGAACATCCTGCGGGCCGATAGCCAGAGTCACGGTGTTCTCATCACGGATGTTGGTGATCGTTCCGTAGATGCCGCCGATGGTGCATACACGGTCGCCAACCTTCAGGGCAGCCAGCATTTCCTTGACTTTCTTGTCCTTCTTGCGCTGGGGACGGATCAGGAACAGCCAGAACACAACCACGATCAGGATCATGGGCAGGAAGGTTCCGATCAACATGGCGATAGGGCTGGTCGCTTCTCCTTCAGCAGGCGCAGCTTCTTCCGCAAGGGCAAACCCGACAACGGAAAGGGAGAGCATCAGGCACAGAACGAGTGCGAGAATACGGGACAGGATAGACTTCATAGGAAAGCTCCTTTCAACGTTACAAATGATTGCATCGACCATTATACCACAGCGAGAGACAGGATGGCAAGCATTATTCAAGCGACATGCTTCCTGGCAGAATAGAAGACCAATGGTGCTTGCATGCTGTATAGACAATCACAGAAATGAAACCGCTGCTAATCTTGCATGGAACAAGAGCACAATGGCTGCATCTCACAAAATAGCCGATCACTGCCCTTGTAGAGCAGGCTTTGTATCTTTACGTATTGTCAGTTGGCAGACGCACACGTGTCACGGGATGGCATTCAGCTTTTTCCGTTTCGGCTGTGTGAAGGTGAAGAACACTGTGCTCAGCGGCGGAACGACCACCTGAGCAGACCAGGCAAACTTGCCTAACGGTTTCCGCTGCCCGCGGATAGCGTGGGGATTCCCTTTACCGCTGCCGCCATAGATTGTGCTATCCGTGTTCAGAATTTCATGCAGATAACCGTAAGCAGGCAGCGGCATACGGTAATCGTCATATGTTTCCGGAGTGAAGTTTGTCATACACACGATGACATTTCCATCTTTGTCCCGTCTGAGGAATGTAACGATGCTGCGTTCATTGTCATCTGCATTCAGCCATTCGAAACCGGCCCAGCTGTCATCTTGCTGCCAGAAGGCAGGAGTAGAAGCGTAAAGAGCGTTCATTTCCTTTACGCAGCGCTGCATGTCCGGATGCCTCTCATAGACCAGAAGGAGCCAATCCAGCGACTCATCGTATTTCCATTCAATAAACTGACCGAATTCTGTACCCATGAAGTTCAGCTTTTTGCCTGGGTGCGCCAGCTGATATCCCAGAAGAGCGCGCAACCCGGCAAACTTGCGCCAGAGGTCACCTGGGTTTTTATCCAGCATGCTGTGTTTACCGTGTACAACTTCGTCATGAGAGAAGGGCAGGATATAGTTCTCACTGAAGGCATACATCAGCGAGAAGGTCAGCTTGTCGTGATGATAGCGGCGGTAGATTGGATCTTTCTCGATATACGAAAGCATATCGTTCATCCAGCCCATGTTCCATTTGAACCCGAAACCCAGGCCGCCGTCATATACCGGGTGCGTGACCTTCGGATATGCACTGGATTCTTCGGCAATCATCGTTACACCGGGATAGCGTCCGTAGACCATGGTGTTGAGCTTGCGCAGAAACTCAATGCCGTCCAGATTATCATTGCCGCCGTACTGGTTGGGCAGCCATTGTCCGGCATCCCGGCAGAAGTCGAGATACAGGATGGCACTGACCGCGTCGCAGCGCAGACCATCGGCATGATACCATTCCAGCCAGTAACAGGCACTGGACAACAGGAAACTGCAGGCTTCTCCGCGGGCATAATCGAAGAGAACCGTGCCCCATTGCGCCATATCGCTGCGACGCGTATCCTCGTGCTCGTAGCAGGGCGCTCCGTCAAAGCGGGCGAGCCCGATCTCGTCGCGGGGGAAATGCGCAGGTACCCAGTCAAGAATGACCCCGATACCGGCCTGGTGCAGACGGTCGATCAGCTGCATAAGGCCGAATGGGGTGCCGTAGCGCGCGGTGGGTGCAAAGAACCCGGTGACCTGGTAGCCCCAGCTCATGTCGAGCGGATGCTCCATGACGGGCAGAAACTCAACATGTGTATAATGCATGTCGGTCAGATAGGGAATCAGTTCGTCGGCGGTTTCCTCATAAGTGTAGAAGCTGCCGTCACTGTGACGTTTCCAGCTGCCCAGATGCATTTCATAGATGTTCATCGGACTGTGACACAGATCCTGTTTTGCACGGCGCTGCATCCAGGCTTCGTCATGCCACTCATATCCGCCAATATCACATAGCCGGCTGGCAGTATTCGGACGGTTTTCACTGTAAAAGGCATATGGGTCAGCACGTAGATGCCAGCTGCCATCTGCACACTGGATGGCATACTTGTATGCAAGCATCCTTTCTTTGGCATTAAAATCATAACGGCCCTGAGCTTCTGCGTCAAACAACTTGGCAGGAAGACGCAGTTCCCAGGTTCCATCGAATTGTTTCTGCATAGGATATGCTTCGCGCTGCCAGGAGCAGAACTCACCCGTTACATAGACATTGATGGCATGTGGCGCCCAGACAGTGAACTGCCATTCCTCACCACTGAGCGTGGTCTTGTGCGCACCCATCCAGCGGTATGCATCGCCGCTCTCTCCGGAATGAAATTGAGAACGCACTGTTGCGTCCGGTGCAGAATAAAGCATGAGGAGTGCCTCCTTCATACGTTTTTTGTCTGTATTCATCATAGCAGAGAAAACGAAAAAAAACAAGGTTGCTATATTATTGAAACGCATGCGGAAATATGATAAAATACGCCGTATGAAAAAAGCAGGTGGAAGCCTGATGCTGCTTTTGACGGCGCTGATCTGGGGCATGGCGTTCGTGGTGCAGCGGTCAGGCATGTCGTATCTTGGCCCCTACACATTCCAGTCAGTACGTACGCTGCTGGCAAGCGCAGTGCTTCTGCCGATGGCGCTTATGAGCAAAAAACGTCGCGGGAGCGCATGGCGGATGCCGCCAATCGGTTTTGCACTGAGCTGCGGATTGCTGGTCGGTTTTGCGTGCCTTGCCCAGCAGGTCGGCTTGAAGACCACACCGGCAGGCAGAGCGGGCTTTATCAGTTCACTGTATGTCGTGCTGGTACCGGTATTGGGTATCTTTCTTGGCCGCAAGGTCGGAATCAAAGTATGGCTGGGCGTCATACTGGCAGTAATTGGATTATATCTGCTTTCTTCTGTCGGACGCTTTTCAGTCAGCGGCGGCGATCTGCTTATGCTCGTGTGTGCTGCGCTTTCCGCTGTGCATATCGTGATCATCGACCGTTATGGCGCAGGCTGCGATACACTGATGCTCAGCTGCCTGCAGTTTTTTGTCGCCGGCCTGATTCCGATTCCAATGGCGGTTATCTTGGAAAAACCGACATTCGAGGAGATCTGGCAGGTACGCTGGCTGATCATCTATGCCGGCGTGATGTCAAGTGCAGTAGGGTATACCCTACAAATGCTTGGCCAGAAACATGTGCCGCCAGCGATGGCATCCCTGATTCTATCCCTGGAATCGGTGTTCGCAGCGGCTTTGGGTGCAGTATTGCTGCATGAAACGATGACCATACGCGAACTGATCGGATGCGCTTTGATGCTTTGCGCAGTCGTGCTTGCACAGCTGCGTGGAAATGAAAGCAGCGATAACAGTACGGAAAGCTAATATAATAAGGTCATCCTTGCGGACAGGTGATGTGCCTGTCTGTTTTTTTGCAAAAAAAACAAGGCCGCCGGAGCAGCCTTGGCAATAATGAAGTATTATTCGGGCAGCTCAGTAGTGTAGAGCACACCCATATCCCACAGCATGGAACAGGACATATATTTGTCGCGGATATCACGTGAACCGAGGAAAGCCTTCACGGTATCTTCGCGGCTGATGTTGATGTCGGCAGGAACCATGGGCATACCCAGATCCTTCATCATGGCAGCAATCGTTTCAGTTGCGGGCAGTTCCTCAGCGATGAAACGCTGGATCTCATCCCAACCCTCGATGATCTTTTCAATACGAACGGCATGGCGGGCCTTGTCGTTTTTATGGAACACGTTGTGCTCCTGCCAGATGACGGTCTCAGCTGCCTTGCCGAAGATGCTGCGGATCAGAGCTTCCCATTCCTCGTTACTGAAGGAATTGATAAAGTTCTCAGCAGTGGAGCGGTCAGGCTTCATCTTGCGGATCTTGTCATACAGCTTCAGGGTCTGCAGGGTACCTACGCCGACCTGGATGCCGTGCAGCTCATAAGGCGTACCGCGATCAAGAGCCATCATTTCCCACAGATGGCTGAAGTAGTGCTCCAGACCGCTGGCGGGACGGCTGACACCAGCATAGCTCATAGCCACACCGCTGAGCACCAGGCCTTCAACGGTAGCTTGTACAGCTTTTTCATCGCGGACCTTGAGGCCTGCGGCGTTGTCAACGATTTTTTTCAGGCTGGAACGCATAAGGCCGGCAATATTCTCACAGTAATACTCACCGGTGACCAGATGTGAAATGCGCCACTCGCAGATAGCGATGTATTTGGCAAGCATATCGCCGAAGCCTGCCCACAGCATGCGCATGGGGGCGTTCTTAATGATGTCAATATCGCAGATGATGGCAGCAGGAGCGGCATTATACAGAGATACCTTGATGCGTTCACGGATCATGGAGGAAGAGTTGCTGGCGTAACCGTCCATGGAAGGAGCGGTGCCGACAATCAGTTGCTTGACACCGACAGCATGGCACAATACTTTGCAGCAGTCATTGATTACGCCGGAGCCGATGCCCATGACACAGTCGCAGGAAGGGTCAAAAGCCATCGTCAGAGAACCGACAGCATATTCATCAGGTTCTACATGCTCCATGGGGAAGCAGTACATCTTGTATTCAATACCGGCTTTGGCTAGTACGGGCTCGACAAAGCTCCAGGCTGCAGCTTTGGTGTTTACGTCGCATACAATGAAGGGCTTGCTGCCGCCTACAGCCTTAAGGGCTTCGGGAATGGTTTCAACAGCCCCGGGACGGATGCAGAGAAAGTCCATGGGCATTTCATGATGGTGGCCGCAGTCACAATCGTAACCGCCCTTGGCGATCAGAGTGCTCAGGGAGGCTTTGGAGAAATCGATCATGGCAGATCACGATCCTTTTCTTATAATAATTTGGCTTTTATCCGGCGATATTGTAGCTTTTTCAAACCGCTTTGTCAATCTGCGGCGGAAGATTGGCGACATGTACGTAAAAATGCTCACAAATGAACAAAGATGATCAGAAATGAATTGCGTTTCTTGGCAGAAGACCGTATAATGAAAGAGAGAGAAGGTGAATATCATTCATGTTTGAGGAAGAACGGCATGAGCAGATTATCCGTCTGCTGCGCGGCGGACGCATGATCTCAGTGAATGAGATTGCAAAACGGCTGTTTGTCAGTGAGGCGACCGTGCGACGCGATCTGAATGCGCTGGAAAAGGAAGGCGTAGTGCGGCGTGTATATGGTGGAGCCGTGCTGGTAGGCGGAAACCGCGATGTTCCGTTGCAGATGCGTGAGACGGAAGCGATGGAGGCCAAGCAGCGTATCGGACGCGCTGCGGCAGCACTGGTGCAGGAGAACGACGTAATCGTACTGGATGCATCAAGCACTGTATACAGCATGATTCCATACCTGAAAGAGTTCAAGAATGTCGTGGCCATCACCAGCGGGCTCAAGACTGCCATGGCTTTGGGGGAAAGGCATATCAAAACATATCTGACCGGTGGTCTGATGATCGACAACAGCTACTCGATGATCGGTGAGCATGCACAGGAACTGATCCGACGGCTGAATGCGGATATATTCTTCTTTTCATGCCGGGGCGTGACTGAGGACGGGCGCATGACTGATTCGTCCGTGGAAGAGGCACAGCTGCGCCAGCTTATTTTCCAACATGCTAAACGGCGTGTGTTCATGGCTGCGGGTAACAAGATCGGCCGCGACTATTTCTATGTGATCGGCCGCGTTAATGAAATGGACGATATTATCTGTGATCAGCCGGTACCGGATGCCTTCAGTACACCGGATGAAAAAGGGCATACTCCCCGCATCTGGCGCGGTGAATGACAAACAGTATGATCTTTCGATCTTTCGTTATCTAGTGCCTTGACAAAATAGAATGGATGGCATATTATTGACCTATAGCAACAAGCGCTCCGAAGGCGGAGCAAATATGGAGGGGAAGTATGAAATACTATATCGCAATCGACGCCGGCGGTAACAAGACGGATTGTGTCCTCTTTGACGGGACAGGCAACGTTTGTGCGCGTGAGTTCGGCCGCGGTGCCAATGCTTTGGACATCGGCCCTGTGGAAGCCAGCGACCGTCTCTGCGCGGCGGTTGATTCGCTGAAGAATCATATCCCCGCTGGCGGAAAGCTCAGCGCTGTTTTCGGCAGTGTTTCCGTTGTCTATTACTATCCTGAAATTGAGAAGCGGGTTGCCCGCCATGCTGGCGGTGTACGCTGTCATCTGGACAATGTCGTCAGTAGTGTAATGGCAGCTGTTCTAGGTAAGGAAGATGGCGTTTGTGTGATCTCCGGTACCGGCTCGTATTGCTGCGTGAGGGAAGCCGGCAAGCATCGTTTCTTTATCGGCAGCAGCGGATATATGCTGGATACGGGCGGCAGCGGATATGTCCTGGGACAGCAGGCTCTGATCGCTGCGCAACGTGAGCGTGATGGCCGTGGACCGAAGACCCTGCTGACGGAGATTGTTGAAAAGGAAATCGGTGAAACCGTTCAGGAGCATCTGCCGGTTATTTATTCAGGCGGACGTGCTTATATTTCCTCCTTTGCCCACACAGTGTTTGCGGCTCGCGCACAGGGTGATGCGGTCGCCGAAAAGATTTTCAATGACGGCGTTGATTATTATGCTGAGGCGATGGAGGCAGCTTATCGGCATATGGGCAAGCCCTTCCGCGGCGTCATGGGCGGCGGCATTTTCATGAATCATCCCGAGTATGCTGCAGCGGTACGCAAGCGTGCGCCTCAGGGATGCGAGCTGATACAGCTGGAAGTGCCGGCAGTATATGGCTCTGCTTTGGAAGCAGTTTGGCTGAATGGTGACGAGGTACAGGATGATTTCCGTGCCCGTTTCATGGAGACATATATCCGCCATCCTGTACAGCGCGCGGCGTGGTAAAAAATAATGACGGGGAGAACGCTGAATGAAGCGCTCTCCCTTTTCTCTTTTTATACAGATTTTTATGACCAAAGGTTGCGGAAAAGATTTGCATTTATGGCGTTTTTATGATATGCTTTCAGCAAACTCGGGGAGGCATTGCATACGATGGTAGACATGCACATCTTTCTTGTTGGTATGGCCGGCGCAGGCAAAACCAGCCTGGGGCGGCGTTTGGCGACCAATCTTAATCTGCCATTTATTGACACTGACCAGCGTGTGAGCGAGATCATGGGCATGTCGGTGATTGAGATATTCCAAAGCTTCGGCGAAGCGTTTTTCCGCAATGCTGAATCGGGCGTACTCATGGAACTGGTCGGGAAACCACCCTGTGTAGTATCCACAGGCGGAGGTCTGCCCACCGTACAGGAAAATGTCCAGCTTATGCAGAACCTTGGCATTATCATCCATGTGGATCGTCCGCTGGATCAGATACTCAGCGATATAAAAATGGAACGCCGGCCTACACTCATAGGCGGCTCTCATGAGAATGTGATCGATCAGTATAATGAACGTATCGGGTATTACCGCGCCTGTGCCGATTACCGGCTGGACAACTCACATGGGTTTGCAGTAGGCCTTCAGACACTGACACAGATGATAGAAAGCCTGAAATAATACACAACAGATATGAAACGCTCCCCCTGAAGCAGACACTGGAAAAACACAATCCAGTAAGCTTCAGGGGGAGTAAAATATTCGGTTCAGTTTTCGAGAAGCATACGGTCGTTATCCAATACGCGGCCGCTGGCCTGACGGAATTTATCTGTCAGGTCTTTTACGGTCAGTCCGGCACGTTCCTCGCCTGTTACATCATAAATGATCCGGCCACGGTCCATCATCAGCGTGCGGTTGCCAAGATCCAGGGCAGACTGCATGTTATGAGTGATCATGAGACAGGTGATGTGTCCTTCTTCAACGATGCTGCGGGTCAGGGCCAGGACTTTTTCCGCTGTGCCGGGATCGAGCGCAGCAGTGTGTTCATCCAGAAGGAGCAGTTTAGGCGTATTATAGGTGGCCATCAGCAGAGTCAGCGCCTGACGCTGACCGCCGGAGAGCAGGCCGACAGGCTGGCGCATCCGGTCTTCAAGCCCCATGCCCAAGAGACTGAGACGCTCGCGGAAAGCTCGGCGGTCGGCAGCCGTGATATGGGAGAACCAGCCGCCGCGGCCGGCGGCAAGTGCCAGGTTTTCCTCAATACTCATGTCCGGCGCACTTCCGCGCATTGGATCCTGAAACAGACGTCCGATCATGCGTGCTCGTTTGTGCTCAGGGAGCATTGTAATATTCCTGCCGTCCAGGAAGATGGCGCCTTCATCGGTGAAAAAGCTTCCACAGATCGCATTGAACAGTGTGGATTTACCGGCACCGTTAGCGCCGATGATGCTGATGAAATCGCCTGCTTTAACGTGAAGGTTCACACGGTCAAGTGCCAGACGTGCATCCGGTGTGCCGGGATGGAAAGTCTTGCTGACATTCTGAAGTTTAAGCATCAGCTCGCCTCCTCTCCGCGGGCAGCGCAGCGACGGCGGCGCAGCAAACCCAGCTGTGTCTTCAGGTAAGGACCTGAAATAGCGAGGATCACGATGATGGCGGAAACGGCTTTCAGCATGAATGCAGGCATGTGCAGCCGCAGCGCCAGCGCATAGACCAGGCGGAAAATGAAGGCGCCGAGGACTGCACCGATAGCGCGCAGCGGAATGCTTTTGTTGCGGCCAAAGAAGACGCCGCCAATCAGCAGCGAAGCCAGAGAGACTGTAAGCACACCGCTGCTGGCCATGTTGATATCAAACGATTTCTGCTGCTGTGCCATCAGGCATCCGGACAGTGCGGTGAATGAATTGGATACACACAGGCCGACAGTTGTGGTGAAGATCGGATTGATGGAAGAGGAGCGCACCATGTCAGCATTACTGCCGGTCGCACGAATGGATAATCCCAGACGTGTGCGCAGGAACAGGCTCAGGAACACGATGATCAGCACAACGACAATCAGCAGCACGATCAGTTTATACTGGTCACCTAGTACGGTGCCTTTGAAACCTTCCTTGGCAATAGTGAAGACAGTTGTTGTCTTGTTGAGCGAGAGCTGTGCCTTATTGCCGGTCAGCAGCAGATTGACAGAATACAGGGCTGTGTTGACGACGATACCGGCAAGCAGACTCTGAACGCCCATGCGTGTCTGCAGTACAGCAGTCACACCACCGCTGATCACGCCTGCCAACATTGCTGCAGGGAGTGACAGCCAGGGATGACCGGAAAGAGCAACAAGCGTACCGACGGCCGCACCCAATGTGTAACAGCCGTCGGTGGACAGGTCGCATACATTCAACATGGAATAACTGAGAAACAAGGCCAGTACCGTCAGTGAACTGATCAGGCCCAGTTCCAGTGATGTCTGCATGAGGGATAGGATTTTGTCAAGACTCATAAAGCGCTCCGAAAAGTTTTATTAAGGGAACTTCGGCAGGAGGACAGCCTCCTGCCGCAAGGTGTGTCAGTTGGCAAAGCTGTCACCTGTCTCGATGGATTCTACTTTTGTGCAGAAGGGCTCGAACGCTGCAGCGATGTTTTCATAGGTGATTCCCAGTGCTTCGCAGACGTCGGTGTTGACGGTTGCTTTGCCGTTATCAAACGTGCGGACAGGAAGTTCTGCAGGCGAAACACCCGCAATCAGGATTTCTTCAGCATACAGAGCAGTGGCACGGCCGAGTTCGGCGTAATCCACGCCGTAACCGACGAAGGCGCCAACAAGAGCGAAGGAATCAGCTCCGGCAAAGTGCGCGATGCCTGCTTCAGCCAGCGCTTCAGAAATCGCGGGCTCAGCAACCTGGATCGTATTGTCGGTGGGGGTGAATACGGCATCCACACCATCCTGAATCAGCGCGTCAACAGCCAGCTGAACTTCCGGAGTATTGGTACCGGGATACTCGAAGTAGCTGACGCCCTTGCTGTCCAGCAGTGCTTTTGCATCTGCAATAGGCAGCGTGGAAGCATCCTCGGAAGGATTGTACAGCAGTGCGATCTTCTGGGCTTCAGGCTTATAGGTGAAAATCAGGTCAAAGATAGCATTGGTGTTCAGAGCATCGGAAGAACCTGTTACGTTTCCGCCAGGTACTTCCATGCTTTCCACCAACTGCGATCCAACAGGATCGGAAACAGCTGCAAAGACCACGGGAATACCATTGTCTTCGGTAGCGGTCAACATAGCCTTGGCAACCGGTGTAGCGATACCGAACATCAGATCAACTTCATCAGTGATGAAATCGGCAATAATCTGGTCGAGTACGGTGAAATCGAGGTTGCAGTTTTCGTAACGGATATCAAAAGAGACCTGGTATTTATCCTCGAGTTCATGCAGACCGGCAACAATGTTTTCATAGATCTGGATCAGAGAAGGATCATCCACCAGATTGGCGATGCCGATCTTGTAAGAGGTCTTGCCTTCAGCGCAAGCGAAGGAAACAGCGGATACCATAAGGATCAGAGAAAGAACGATTGCAAACAGCTTTTTCATGGGGATACCTTCCTTTCATTTTTTCGATTATTGATTTTTGAAATTAAAAACGCCTCGGTGTACGGATTACGTACACTGAGGCGGGATTTCCGCGGTGCCACTCAGTTTCGCCTATAAAAGGCGCGCTCTGTTTCGCATACACATGATATGCGCCGCGCTGATAACGGGTACGGTCCCCGTCGGCTGCTACTTACGCTTCCGCGCTTTCGGCCGCCCTCGGAAGTCCATTCGTTCGTTCCGCATGCCTGCCGCATTCCCACCATCAGCGGCTCTCTGTGAGGGTCGAGAACGAATTACTCGTCTTCGTCAAAGGTTTATGAATGTGCTTTTAAATTATCATGCCGTCCTGATGCTGTCAATAGAGGGAGAATGAAAAACATTCAAAAAACATTTTTACTGTGAAGGTTGACCGCCCAGTCGTGTCTTGACCCGATCAAGCAGATCTATGAACCGGCAGTCCAGCTGCGACAGTGTATAGGCAGTCGAATAGATGAGGACATCATGAAAGTGCAGGCCGCTTTCGGGACATGAACGCTGGACGAGATCATAGCGCTGCAGGATAGATTCCGCCTCAGGAGAGGCCCAAGTATATGCATCTTGGACATGGCTGAGAAGTTCTAACTGCGTCAGACGATCAAAGACTACGAGGTGCGTCGTATCCGTTTCTTCGCGCCGCGGCGGCTGATACGGGAGAGATGTATCGCCGTAAACTATTTCCGAATAGGATGCAAGCTCTTCAGGGGCGATGGTTTCATGAGCTGCAAGCGGATGATTGCATGAGGTCAGCAGCAAAGCATCATATTCCCGGACAGGCTGCCACATGAGCCCTTTCTCGCGCAGATAATCGACGAAGATTTCCTCCTGGGAAGCCGCCCAGCTGATCACCGCCAGCTGGAACTGACCGTCCGCTACCTCATTGATAGCTTGAAGAGGTCCGGCTTCCTTGATACGAATATCCATAGCTCTGTCTTTGTCGAGGGAATCAATCAGAAGCGAGAAGCACGCAGAAACATATCCGCTGTGCGGCATGATAAGACTGAAACGCTGGACGGTATCGTCATGATTCTCTTTGAGTGCTTCCATTTTGCGTACTTGGGCAAGTACGGCACGGGCATAGACAAGAAACTCGCGTCCGCGGGGGGTAGGGAAGACTCCTCTTGAGGTGCGTGAAAAAATGGCAAACCCCAAGGTATCCTCGAGCTCTTTGATGGCTTTGCTCAGATTGGGCTGCGCCATGTACAGGTTTTCAGCTGCCTGTGTAATGGAACCGCAGCGTTCGACTTCGACGGCATAAGCAAAATGCAGAGTGTTCATAGGCAAATTCTCTCTTTCCGTATTTGCATATTCGACGGCAAGACTTGGATTCCTTTTTCTGAAGAATCCTTTGCCATATCTTGTCATTCTGCGTGACCCGTGATATTATCGCAACGAAGTGTTTTTTTGGAGGAAGCTATGGGCGCATTTGTTTTTGTTCTGGAGATGATTGGTACGGTGGCTTTTGCCGCCAGCGGTGCTCTGCTTGCTATCCGGAAAAAGATGGATATCTTCGGCGTGTGTATGCTAGCGTTGATCACTTCTGTAGGTGGCGGTATTATTCGCGA
Organism: Clostridia bacterium; assembly: GCA_017544935.1. Lineage (GTDB taxonomy): Bacteria > Bacillota > Clostridia > Christensenellales > Aristaeellaceae > SFMI01. The sequence continues at coordinate 54,854 of JAFYDF010000126.1, read as the reverse complement.
CCTGCTGCTTGGCGCCACACCACCCTCAACATTTCGAAATCCGATTTATGCAATTACAGCTGCAGTCGTTTCAGCCATTATCTTTATTCGGCCTGTACGTTACTATTTGACAGGCAATCATATGGCATATCAGACGGGCATGCTGGTGATGGATTCACTTGGACTGGCTGTATTCAGCGTGGTTGGCGTCAGCATTGCCTATACAGCCCGACCCGAAGCAGGAACTTTCCTGATTGTGTTTGTTGGTGTGCTCAGCGGTGTCGGCGGCGGCGTACTCCGTGATGTGCTTGCAGGTGAAACACCTTATATCTTTGTTAAGGATATCTATGCCTGCGCATCGTTGGCAGGCACATTGCTTTGCGCGGTATTGTGGAAACCGCTTGGCCAGGTCTACGCCATGCTGATCGGTGCGATTACTATTACTGCGATTCGTCTTCTATCTGCCACATTTAAATGGAATTTGCCGCGTGCAGACTGATGATAACCACATTATGACATTTTTTGAATAATTTTTGATTCACAATATCCACATTGGAGAAAACATGGAAAAGGAATGGGAAAAACGATTCGCAGAACTTTTTGCCCGCTATGATGCGCGCCAGATCTGGATGTTCACGAGCTTTCTGGATCTCGCTGCGCAGGATGCGCTGATGCGGTCACTGCCGTCTCTGCCACGTGTTCCGTACACATTGTATGGCGGAGCAGATGGATGCGAACGGGTAATGTTGCGGCTAGGAAGTGCAGAAGAATGCGGATACGAGCAACCTTTTCCCATTGCGTGTATCCAGATAAGGCCGGCGAGCCTTCGCTTTGCTGAGCATCTTACGCACCGTGATGTGCTTGGTGCACTGATGAGCCTGGGATTCGAAAGAGAATTATTGGGCGATATTATAGTGCGGGAAAAGAGCTCTTATCTGTTTTGCATAGAGCGCATTGCTCAATTTGTTACGGACAGTCTTACACAGATCCGCCATACCGATGTGCGGTGCTCTGTGCTTGAACAGCTGCCTCAGGGGGAATTGTTTCACCTCCAACGGATGGTTGTGCAGCTTGCTTCAGTGCGTATTGACGCGTTGATCGCGCATGTTTTCAAACTGTCCCGCACACAGGCCCAAACGCTGATCACCGCGGGCCGTGTGTTTGTAAATGGGAGAGTATGCCTGGATCATGGATACACGCCGAAAGCAGATGAAGTGCTATCAGTGCGCGGACATGGCCGGATGAGGTATATTGGTGTGGAAAGTATGAGCAAAAAAGGGAAATCAAACACAGCGGTTGCGTTATACATATGACGAGAAACGCCAATAATGAAAAAGCTCTCAGCGCGCGCTGAGAGCTTTTTGTGCAAACTGGATCTTACTTGGCGTATTCTTCAAGCTTGGTGAAGAGATCGCCGAACAGAGCTTCGGCCTGTTTGAGAACAGGTGCAGCAAGAGGATTCTCGCGGGCTTCCTTGATCTTGCCGGCAATGCCGGACAGAAGATCGGCAGCCTCACCGGCTTCAGCCTGGAGAGCTTCAAGAGCAGTGGCGGCTTCGGCTTTGGCAGTTTCTACAGCAGCAGCGGCTTCGGCTTTGGCAGCTTCCACAGCAGTAGCAGCTTCGGCCTTGGCAGCTTCCACAGCAGTAGCGGCTTCAGCTTTAACGGCTTCAAGGGCAGCGGCAGCCTGATCAGCAGCTTCTTTACCGGCAGCCTCGAGCTCGCCGACTTTGGCGGTCAGGGCATCCTTGTCAGCAACAGCGGCAGCCAGTTCATCGACCTTGGCGGCAGCTTCAGCTTTCAGGCCTTCGATTTCAGCAGCAGCCTTATCGGCAGCTTCCTTGGCAGCGGCTTCGATCTCGCCGATCTTCGCAGTCAGGGCATCCTTATCAGCGGCAGCGGCAGCCAGTTCATCGACCTTAGCAGCAGCTTCAGCCTTCAGGCCTTCGATTTCAGCAGCGGCACTTTCAGCAGCTTCCTTGGCGGCGGCTTCGAGTTCGCTGACCTTTGCGGTCAGAGCGTCTTTGTCAGCAACGGCAACGGTCAGTTCATCGGCCTTGGCGGCAGCATCGGCAGTCAGGGCCTCAATCTGAGCGGCGGCATCGGCAGCGGCAGCTTCGAGTTCGCCGACCTTCGCAGTCAGAGCGTCTTTGTCAGCAACGGCAGCAGCCAGTTCATCAGCCTTGGCGGCAGCATCGGCAGTCAGGGTCTCAATCTGAGTAGCAGCATCGGCAGCAGCGGCTTCGAGTTCGCCGACCTTCGCGGTCAGGGCATCCTTGTCAGCAACGGCAGCAGCCAGTTCATCAGCCAAAGCGGCGGCATCGGCAGTCAGAGTATCGATCTGGGCTGCGGCGGTAGCGGCCGCGGTTTCAGCAGCGGCCTGCAGATCGGCTACCTGTGCGGACAGTGCTTCATTGCCTGCAAGTGCAGCGGTCAGCTCATCTGCTTTGGCGGTGACATCGGCGGTCAGGCTTTCAATCTGGCCTGCCCTGGTCTGACTTTCAGACTGGCTGTCGGCCAGCGTCTTTTCAGTGATGCCGAGCTTGTCGGTGATCGACTTCAGGTCAGCATTCAGGTTGCCGTTTTTACTGGCCAGAACACCACAAACGACAGCCAGTGCCACTACGACGGCGCAAAGGGCGATTAGTGCTTTCTTCATTTTGTTTTCTCTCCTTTATAATATTTTAAGCTTAGTGAGAACGTATCATGGCTTCTGCGCGTCAGCCAGACGCTGCCAGCCGGCAGCATCTTCACCAATAACGACTTTCTGGCCATCACGGACTACCGGGGTGCGCAGAAATTCAGGCTTTTCCATCAAATACTCAAGAATAACAGTTTCATCTGTTGTGTGTGCTACTGGATGGGAGAGCGCGTTGATATTATCCCTGTCTACCAATTGCGCAGCACCGCCCGCTGCGCGGGCAAAAAGCTGGAGCTCACGGAGACCGGGACGATGCTTTTTCATATCGACCCACTGCAGAGGAAGCCGGCGCTCTTTAAAGAAGCGTTCTGCCTTCTGAACAGCAAAGTTCTTTTTTAAAGCATAGATCTGCAGACTCATGGAAGAAAAGGTTTCTCCTCGTCATCATGGATAAAGGGTAACTCCAGACGGTTGGTGCCCTCATCCCAAAGCCGCTCCAGACGGTAGTATTGTCGCTCCTCCGGATGGAAGACATGGACCAGAAGCTGGCCGTAATCAAGAATCGCCCAGCGGCCTTCATTTTGCCCTTCCTTCTTTTTCATGGGAATACCAGCTTCCGCAAAAGCATCTTCCACATCATCACACAGAGAGTGCACCTGCTGGGCGTTTCGGCCATTGCAGATGACCATATATTCGGTGATGGTTGTCATGTGGCTTACGTCCAGGGCAATAATGTTCACTGCCTTTTTGTCATACAGAATTTCCGCTGCACGCAGTGCAAGCCCGCGTCCATCGATCATGCATTCTCCTCCTTCTGCGCAGCCAGTTCCTGCATGGCTGCCTCAGTAATTGTACAAAAGCGTCCGCCTTTGGATAAAACATATTCACGCGTACGGCGCATACTGGCGAGGACTGCAGCGTCCAGATCAGTCTGCACCAACTGCCTCAGTTCTTCAAGGCCGGGATAAGGTCTCCTGTTCGGTTCAATAGCGTCAGCGATGAACAAGATTTTTTCCAGCTTGCTCATTCCCGGTTTACCGACTGTATGACAAGCGATTGCAGAGAGAATCTCAGGATCCAGGACCCCTAACTCATGCTCAGCGATAGCGGCTCCTGCAGGACCGTGCAGCAGATTGCCGCTTTTCAGAATCTCATCAGGCAGAGCAAGATCCCAACGACTTACGACATCCTGCATTTCAGTGAGGGGCATTGCCTTGGCAATATCGTGCAGCATGGCTGCAACAGCTGCTGCCTGCATTCTTGCTCCGAAACGGTCGGCAAGGTCTACTGCAGTCTCACGCACACCGAGTGTATGCTGAACACGGGATCCAGACAGCCCGAACCTGGAAAGTGCAGAAGTGTAGTCTGGCTGATACAGACCGTGCAGGGCGATATAGCGTGACACGTCATGCGGGAGCAGATCAGCTGCATCATGATACGTATGCAGTGCGGCAACAACTTGCCCGCTTGAGGCGGTTATGGCTTCCGCATCCAGTATCCGAATCCGGGCATCGGGGACCTGAATGGACACATCACTGAATGTTCTTGGGCAGACAAGAAACCCGCAATGTGCGAATAGGTATTCTTTATCCCGCCAGCACGGCAGTGTGGGCAGTTTATCTGCCCCGATGATCCACCATAACTCTGCACCTGGATACTGATCCTGCAGAATTCGGATGGTATCTGCTGTATAGCACGGGCCCTCACGCAGGTCAACGGTGCTAACTTTGATTTTGTTTTCTTTTGCGGCGGCGAGACGGCACATATCAACGCGCGCTTCAGCCGAAGCGACAGGGGCGGCACGATGAGCCGGTGCCTGACAAGGAGCGATGAGCACGGTATCCATCCCTGCACGCAGTGCAGCACGGGCGGCATTCATATGACCAATATGGATAGGATCCATCATTCCGCCAAGGATACCGATATGCACAGGCAGACCTCCCTTCGCCTATTTAAAGCAAGTATAGCGCATTTTAGGGAAAAATTCAACGAAATTGCCTTCGCTTGACGGAAAAAATGGGCAGAGATATAATAAGTACCGCCGAAATACAAAAAAATTTTCGGAATGATGCATGAAAACGGAGGCCTGCCTCGTTTTATGGTTGAGGGCAGCAGAAGACCTGTATGATGAGTGATGAGGAATTCTCTCAGTGGTTTGATGCGTTGTATACTCGTTATGCAACAGATGTCATCCGCGTGAGTTATTTTTACCTGGGTGATCGCGGCAAGGCTGAAGATGTCTGCCATGACGCGTTTGTCAGCCTGTTTGTGAACCGGCCTGAGCTGGAAGAAGGCGGAGAAAAGGCGTGGCTGCTGAAAGTAGCCTTGAACCGGTGCCGCGATATATGGCGTTCAGCCTGGATGCGGCGCGTGATATCGGGCAGTCCGGCATTTGAAATGATTCCGGGACCGGATACCGTCGGGCAGCATATGGAAAAAGTTGAGATCATGGAAGCTGTCAATAGCCTGGCACCGGATTTCCGCGAGGTCATGATCCTGTACTACTATCAGGGTTACGGAATCAGTGAGATCGCCCAGATTACCGGAATGCCTGAAGGAACAGTATCCAGCAGGTTATCAAGGGGAAGAAAACGTTTGGAAGCTATTTTGGGAGACAAGGGAGGCGAGAAAGCGTGAAGCGACTGGAAAAACTACCTGAAATCACAGAAGAGATGCTGGGCGGGATTCACGCTTCTCAGGAACTGAAAAACGACATCCTGAGGGATGCCGAAAAGATCCGCAACGGTGAAAGAGTACAGCGCAATACACCATGGGAGAACAAAGCGCCAAAACGCGGATGGGCAGTACAGACACTACGCACCGCCGGCGCTTTGGCCTGTATCGCGATCTTCCTGGTTGGCATACTGGTTGGTATGCCGCAGCTGTTGCAGAAGCGGCTGAATGAAAATGAGCAGCTGATCACCGTGTATACCGGCGGTGGGAACGACGGAGGGCGGACACAGGCATTGGACATGCCTAAAGGCAGCATCACAATCTCGAACCGTGACAAGCCTGACTACCGCGGAGTCTGGGCTCCGGCGACGGGCGCCAACTTTCCGCTGATTTGTGCGGATGGACGCTATTATCGTCTGATGAGTAATCCGACATCCATTGGCAGTGAATTGCTGGGCAATGTGCTGGGCACAGTGGATACTTTCTCAAGTGAGCCTGCACTGGCTTCCGGCGGTATCATCAGCAATATTGTTCCGGCCGGTGAAACCGTATACTCGGTATTTGGCATGGACGGCGCGCTTGCGGCTGCACGTGTGGATGGCAGCCTTCGCGTATTCCAGCGCGTGTCCTTTGGCAACACGGCGCTCAAGAGCGGTGAGAAGCTTGCGGATACGTTGTGTGCTTCTTCGGTTACTGCCATGGAACTGACCGGAGTAGGAACTGTGACGAACGCCGCCGAGGCGCAGCGCCTGTATTCGATCCTGCAGCAGAACGCACAGCTGACGCGTGCCGGTTCCAGTGAAACAGCCCAGTCGCTGCTGATCCAGCTGCAGAATGGAATCGTATTGCAGATGAGCGTGCGCGACGAAAGCCTTATGGCCTGCGGTACATGGCTGTGTCCGGAATTCTTCGATGCCTTTGCTGCGGCTGTGAAATAAATGCATTTGTGCCTGTAACGGGCAATAGACAAGGAAGCCGGTAAAAAACGAATGGATTCGTTTTCTGCCGACTCCCTTTTTCTGTGCTTGGATGCAAGTGGGTACGCTTACGCCTCAGGTGCTTTATAGCCCTCTTTTTTGCTCAGGCCAAGCTGACGGTTGAAGTTTTCCTTATTCTTTTCCATATAGATATCGTACATTTCCTGCGGGGTCATTCCGGCCCTCAGACACATACTTACAAAGAAATGCAGGATATCCACGAGCTCTTCTTTCACGGCGTGATCATCCACGGGCTTTGGGTTTTTCCACCATTTGAAATTGACCTCGTCCAGCAGCTCAGCCATTTCTGAAAGCATGGCCAATGTCTGCTTCTGGATCCATTCAGTGTTGCTGATGCCCTCGAGATGACGCTTTGCGATAATATCATCGTTAAGGGCCTGCTGCATGCGGAAAATTTCGTCGAGCCGATCCATGGGAGTTCCTCCTTACTTAATAAGTTTCTCTATTTTTTTACCGACAAATGCCTGGGAACGCTCAGCACTCAGGATCCGCTTCGCTACATGCATTACGTCTTCATATGTGACAGCTTCGATGCTGCGGATGGTTTCCTCCGCGGGAATAAAACGGTCCAGCAGGGCAAGGTTGCTTCCAAGACCGTTCATGCGATGGTAAGCGCTTTCCTGTCCGAGGATAAAACCACCCTTGAGTTGAGCCTTTGTCATGCGGTACTCTTCTTCGCTGATCCCGTCATGCAGCAACCGGCCGATTTCGTCATCGATCTGTTCCAGTACCGTTTTGACGTTCTTGGGGGATACGGCCGCATACACGGTCAGGTCTCCGCAATACGGATAGAATGCGGGTGCGGAATAGACAGTATACGCCATGCCGCTTTCTTCACGGATACGCTGGAACAGGCGGGAAGAAGAGCTGCCCCCCAGAATGCTGTTAAAGGTCGCTACGGCATAAACATCGTTATCCCCCAGAGGACAACTGCTCCATCCAAGGCAAAGGTGCACCTGTTCGACATCCTTGTCCTTGGTCAGCGTCGCGGGGCTTGCGTTCGTTTTTTCAACGGGGTATTCTGCATAACTGCCGCCTTCCCAGCTTCCGAAATGCTGGAGAAGAAGCTCGTGCAGATGCTTGCTGTCATAATTACCGGCAACTGCGACACAGGCGTTCTGCGGCGTATAATAGCGGCTGCGGAATGCGGACAGATCAGCTCGGGTACAGCGTTCGATATTCTCACGCGGTCCCAAAATGGTCTGCCCCAGAGGTTGAGTACCGAACAGCGCAGAAGATATCAGGTCATAGGCTACATCCTCAGGAGAATCATCTGTCATGCCGATTTCTTCAAGTACGACAGAACGTTCCTTATCCAGCTCCTTTTCCGCCAGTACGGGATGTATGACGATATCCGCCAGCATATCGACTGCCAGAGGCAGGTCTTCATCAATAACCTTGGCATAGTAGGTCGTACAGAGTTTGCTTGTTGCGGCATTGAGATAACCGCCAACTGCATCGATTTCCTGTGAGATCTGCTTTGCAGTACGGCGCTCGGTACCCTTGAAGGCCATGTGTTCAATAAAGTGCGACCATCCGTTTTGATCAGGACTTTCCAGAATAGAGCCTGCACGCACCCACACACCTATGGAAACGGAGCGCAGATGCGGCAAAGGTTCGGCTATAACACGCAAGCCGTTGGGCAGTGTAAAACGTTCGATCATAGATAAATCCTTTATATGCACAAGCAGGAGCCGCGTTTGCGGCTCCTGTCGGCATTTCCTGTTAATCAGCCACGGTCGCTGCTCTCGCGGCGCGGGGGACGCTTGCGGTCACCATTGGCGCGGGGGGCAGGAGAACGGGTATACACCATGTCGTTGCGGATCAGGTTGATGCGGCCCTGAGAATCAATCTCGCTGACCTTGACTTCGACTTCGTCGCCGATGTTAAGGACATCTTCGACCTTTTCAACACGCTCGTTAGCCAGCTTGGAGATATGCAGCAGGCCATCCTTGCCGGGCAGCAGCTCGACAAACGCACCCATAGTGGACAGGATACGGACGACTTTGCCCTGATACACTTCGCCGACTTCGATTTCTTTGACAATACCTTCAATGATGCGGCGTGCCTTGATGGCAGCAGCCTCATCGGGAGTCGCGATGGATACGCGGCCATCATCCTCGATGTCGATCTTGACGCCAGTCTCGGCGATGATCTTGTTGATCATCTTGCCGCCGGAACCAATGACCTCACGGATCTTGTCAGGATTGATGTTGAAGGTGATGATCTTAGGTGCATAGGGGCTGAGATGCTCGCGAGGAGCGGGCAGGCACTCCAGCATGATCTTGAGGATGTGCATGCGGCCTTCTTCGGCCTGGGACAGAGCCTGCTTGAGGATATCACGGCTGATGCCCTTGATCTTAATGTCCATCTGAATCGCGGTGATACCATTCTGGGTACCGGCGACCTTGAAGTCCATATCACCCAGGAAGTCTTCCAGACCCTGGATGTCGGTCAGCACGACGACCTTGTCGCTCTGATCATCCTTGATCAGACCCATGGCCACGCCGGCGACCGGCGCCTTGATGGGCACACCGGCATCCATCAGGGACAGGGTGCTGCCGCACACGGAAGCCATCGAGGAGGAGCCATTGCTGCTCAGGATCTCGCTGACCAGGCGCAGGGCATAGGGGAACTCGTTCTCGTCAGGAATGACGGGCAGCAGTGCACGCTCTGCCAAAGCACCATGGCCGATCTCGCGGCGGCCGGGCGCCTTCATGCGGCCGGCTTCGCCGGTGGCGTAGGGCGGCATGTTGTAGTGGTGGATGTAACGCTTGCTTTCCTCATTGGACAGTCCATCCAGAACCTGCACTTCACGCAGGGAGCCCAGCGTAGTAATCGTCAGGGCCTGGGTCTGGCCGCGGGTGAACACGGCGCTGCCGTGAGTGCGGGCCAGTATGCCGGTCTCGCACCAGATGGGACGGATCTCCTTGATCTGGCGGCCATCAGCACGGATACCCTTGTCCAGAATGCGGCGGCGCATAACTTCCTTGTTCAGGTAATACAGCGCGTCCGCGACCTCGGCTTCACGGCCGGGGAAGATCTCGGCGAAGTGTGCCTGAACTTCTTCGCTGACCTGTGCTTCGCGCTGCTGGCGCTCTGCGCGGTCAAACGTGTCATAGGACCAGACAGACTTGTCATAGGCATACTCGCGTACGGCGGCAGTGACATCATCACCGGTAACGTTGAGCGGGAAGTCACGCTTTTCCTTGCCGATTTCCGCGATTATGGTCTCCTGGAAAGCGACCAGTTCCTTAATAGCTTCATGAGCGAACAGGATAGCATCCAGCATGACGTCTTCGGATACTTCGTTTGCACCGGCTTCAACCATCATGATGGCATCCTTGGTGCCGGCGACATACAGGCTGATCTTGCTCTTTTCGCGCTGCTCCTCATTGGGCATCAGCACATACTGGCCATCGACCATGCCGACATGCACGCTGCCGGTAGGGCCAGCCCAGGGGATATCACTGATACCCAAGGCAATGGAAGAACCCAGCATGGCGGGGATTTCCGGCGGGACATTGGTATCGACGGAAAGGGCCGTAGCGACCACCTGCACATCATTGCGCATTCCCTTAGGGAACAGGGGACGCAGGGGACGGTCGATCAGACGGCAGGTCAGCGTAGCCTTTTCGGTAGGCCGGCCTTCACGCTTGATAAAGCCGCCGGGAATCTTACCCACGGCATACTGCTTTTCTTCAAAGTCAACTGCCAGCGGGAAAAAGTCCACGCCCTCGCGGGGGGTATCGGATGCGCACACATTGACCAGAACGGCGGTATCACCCATGCGCACCAGTACGCTGCCGTCAGCCTGCTCGGCATAGCGGCCAAAGTTGAAAGACAGCGGATAACCCGCGAATTCCATCGAGAAAGTCTTGTTTTCCATTTTTTCTTCTTCTCTCCTCCACACTTCTTCCAGATACGGCGTTCTCTTCCGGCCGTATCCCTACAAAAAAGCTAACGGCTGTCTGGCGGTTGGACCGCCAAAGCGTTCCGTTAGCTTTTTCTTTGCGCTTACTTGCGCAGACCCAGCTGAGCGACCAATGCGCGGTAGCGCTCGATGTCGGTCTTCTTCAGGTACTCCAGCAGTCCACGACGCTGGCCAACCATCAGAAGCAGGCCGCGGCGGCTATGATGGTCCTTCTTGTTCAGCTTCAGATGCTCATTCAGGTGATTGATACGAGCGGTCAGCAGAGCAACCTGGACTTCGGGAGAACCCGTGTCGCCCTCATGACGGGCATACTGCTGCATGATCTCAGCCTTGTTGATGTTCATAATGTTTTCCTCCTCTTGGGGGTGGCGCCCCGATTCAAATTGCCGCCAGCACAGCAGGCCGTAGGAGACTCGGCGCCCCGAGCCGACGGTTCATAAAGCCACGTCTGTCATTCTAACATGAAAAACGTGGCTTGTAAATATCTTTTATGACGAAAAACGAGGGAAAACTACAGCAATTTCGCTCGTTTTCGGATCAATCTCTGCGGAACAGATCGCGGGTATAGACCTTTTCCTTCACGTCATCCAGGACAGAGTCATAACGGTTGGCAATTATACAGCCGCATTTTGCTTTGAACTTGGCCATATCGTTGCAGACAATGGAGCCGAAGAAAGTGCTGCCGTCTTCGAGCGTGGGCTCATAGATCAGAATAGTGGCACCCTTGGCCTTGATGCGTTTCATAACACCCTGGATACTGCTCTGACGGAAGTTATCGCTGTTGCTCTTCATGGTCAGACGGTAAACGCCGATGACGACATTGTGCTCTTTGTTCGGATTGAAAGCGTCATTGCCTGTGTAAGCACCAGCGATCTCCAGTACCCGGTCGGCTATGAAATCCTTGCGGGTGCGGTTGCTCTCAACGATGGCAGTCATCATGTTCTGCGGAACGTCCTGATAGTTTGCAAGCAGCTGCTTGGTATCCTTGGGCAGGCAATAGCCGCCGTATCCAAAGGATGGATTGTTGTAATAATCGCCTACACGGGGATCCAGGCATATGCCTTTGATGATTTTTGCCGTATTGAGCCCTTTTACTTCGGCATAGGTGTCCAGTTCGTTAAAGAAGGACACACGCAGTGCGAGATATGTATTGACGAACAGTTTAGTTGCTTCCGCTTCCGTATACCCCATGAACAGCGTTTCGATAGGGTTCTTGATGGCGCCTTGCTGCAGAAGAGCGGCGAAAATGCGGGCAGCAGCTTCGGTATGCTCATCACAGCCCACGATAATGCGGGCAGGAAAGAGGTTGTCATAGAGAGCTTTTGATTCGCGAAGGAATTCCGGGCTGAAAATGATGTTGTCCAAGCCGGTTTTTTCACGGATCTGAACAGTATATCCGACAGGAATCGTAGACTTGATCACGATTGTAGGTTTTTCGCTGCGTTCTGCTGTGGCGGCTTTGATCAGTTTCAGTACGCTTTCGACAGCGGAGCAGTCAAAGAAGTTCTGCTTGGGATCATAATTTGTCGGAGCAGCAATGACGATAAAGTCAGCATCTGCATAGGCGGCGGCACCATCAGTGGTCGCTTTAAGGTTTAGAATGCGCTTGCCTTCCTTGGCTTCCGCCAGATATTTCTCAATATACTCATCCTGGATGGGACTGATCCAGCGGCTTAGCTTTTCGACTTTTTCGGGCACGATATCAACAGCAGTGACAGAATTGTGCTGAGCGAGAAGAACTGCGATGGAAAGACCGACATAGCCGGTGCCGGCGACTGCAACTTTATAGGAACGTTCAACATTAAAGGTGGCCGAGACATTATCACTGACCATCAAGGCAGCGGTATCAAACTGCAGGACTTCGGCAAGCGCCTGCAACTGATCTACGGAGGGCGTGAAATCCTCCGATTCCAGACGTGAAATCAGTCCGCGGTGAATGCCGGTCATCTCGGCAAGCTTTATCTGAGTGATCTTCATCGCCTTACGGCGTGCAGCAACGGTTTCTGCGAGCAGTTTCAAGGACAGTTTTTTCATATTTTGCACCTCTGACGTCACTGACAGTGACATTTGTGTTCTTTAATATGTGGGCTACTAAATAATAATATCAGTAGCACTGGCAAGAATCAAGGGCTTTATCGCAAACAATTGCAATAACAACACAAAAAACTTTGCAAAAACCAGATGTGAGAATTATAATGTCACTGAAAGAGACAAAAACCCGGACCTCCGCATTTGGAGGACCGGGTAATAAGATCCGAATTGGTTCGGATTACTTTTTCTTGGCCTTCTTCTTGTTGACGGCTTCCTTCATGTCCTTGCCGGCCTTGAAGGCGGGGGTGCGGGAAGCAGCGATCTTGATGGTCTCACCGGTGCGGGGATTGCGGCCGGCATGAGCGGAACGGGTACGCACTTCAAAGGTGCCAAAGCCAACCAGAACAACCTTGCCTTCAGCGGCCAGGCCTTCGGTGATACTGTCCAGAGTAGCGGCAACGACCTTAGCAGCTTCTGCCTTGGTGATTTCAGCCTTGGAGGCTACGGCTTCAATAAGTTCAGTCTTATTCATGGGTTACATCCTTTCTAGAATTGTGGATAAATTTGGTCCGACGCACATTATATAGCGTGCTTTCGCGTTTTGCAAGTATTTTTCTCAGTACCGCATGATGAGCGGTGCGGCAGCAGCACCGATCTTGTAGAGAGGATGCTCAAAACGTCGTTTTACGTGCTGCAGCTCATTGCGGATGTCGATGTGCTGAGGACAGTGCTGCTCGCATTTACCGCATTTGATGCACAGGCCTGCATTGCTGCGTACTTTTCTCAGCGTTGTACACATGAAGTATTCACGCAGCGAATTGACATATCCATCCGTGTAGCTTCCATTATATAATGCAAAACATGTGGGAATATCCACCCCACGCGGACAGGGCTGGCAGTAACCGCAGCCTGTGCAGCTTACGTGCGTATTGGCTCTTACCGCTTCAAGTACCCGGGCATACATCTCCAGCTCGGATGCATTCAGCTGTCCGGGCAGGCTCTCCCCGGCAATGCGGCAGTTTTCTTCCACCTGCGACAAATCATTCATGCCGGAAAGCACTACAGTCACTTCAGGATGATCCCAGATCCATCTGAGTGCCCAGTCGACCGGCGAACGCTGTGGCTGTGCCTGCTCAAAGACGCTGAGTGCCGCTTTAGGCAGCCCTCCGGCGAGCTTCCCGCCGCGCAGCGGTTCCATGATGACGACCGGCAGGCCTTTTTCATGAGCGTAGCGGAGCCCTTCGATGCCTGCCTGACTGTGCTCATCCATGTAATTGAACTGAATCTGGCAGAAATCCCAGTCATAAGCATCGACTAATGCCTTAAACTGCTCTGTACCACCGTGAAATGAGAATCCGATCTGCCGAATCTGTCCGCTCTGCTTTTTTTCCTGTACCCATTTCAGCGCACCGAGCGCGCAAAGACGCTGCCAGCTCTGAGCGTCATTGAGCATATGCATCAGGTAATAGTCGATATGATCGGTACGCAGACGCTTCAGTTCTTCATTAAAGAAGATATCAAATTGTTCTGCTTTCGTAAGCCGGTACTGCGGAAGCTTCGTGGCAATGAAAACCTGATCACGGCATCCATGCTCCTGCAGAAAACGTCCCAGGCATTCCTCGCTCCCGGGATAAAGATAGGCTGTATCGAAATAATTGACGCCCCTTTCCAGCGCGAGAGCCATTTCCATATTGGCTTTATCCTGGTTAATAACACCATTTTTGCGTGTAAAACGCATACATCCATAGCCAAGTACGCTTAGCTGGTTGCCGCTGCGTGGATCTGTTCTGTACTGCAAAGCATCCTCCTGGTCGAGTTTTTTCTATTTATTATATATTTCCTCGTGCTACATGACAAGCGTCGGACCTCGTGCGTTTTGGAATTATTTTTTATAATACTTTCAGTATTTTTTTACAAAACATGCGATGGACGTTGATTTTTGCTGAATGATAGCGTATAATAATTTGCACAATGTTCGGAGAAGCATTTTCTCGACCCGAATATTGCAGAATAATCGTTTTTTCAGCGTATTACGCTAGAAAAATAAAATTTTTATGGAGGAATGAACCATGAAGAACCTGTCCAAGCTTCTTGCGATGCTTCTGGCCGTGATCATGGTGCTGGGCGCGGTTGCCGCTTCTGCGGAGACCCTGTATGAGCGCGGTGATGACGACGAAATCTATGAAGAAGTATTCGGCGAGTACAATGAGCTGATGGCGAAGGCCAAGGCTGCCCCGACTGACGACGAGCGCTTTGTGCTCGAAGCTCAGGCTGAGGCTATGCTGCTGAACACAGCTGCTTTCGTGCCTTTCACCACCCAGGGTGGTACTTATCAGATCAGCCGCATCGCGTACCGCACCACCCCCTTTGCTAAGTGGGGCAATGACGATGACCGCTGGTACGGCCTTGTGATTTCTGATGAGTTCGTGACCAAGGAAGAGCGCGCCGAGCTGATCGAAGCGTGGAACACCGCTGCTGCTGGCGGCGATGCCTATGATCCTGCTGCGATCCTGACCGCTAAGGGCCACACCATCAACCCCGATTATAAGACCACCTTCTCTACCGCTCCGGTAACCCTGGACTGGCTGAACACCTCTTCCCAGTCTGATACCGAAGTCCTGGTACAGTGCGTAGACGGCCTGGTCGAGTACGACAACATGGGTACTCTGCAGCCCGCTCTGGCCGAGTCCTGGGAAGTCAGCGAAGACGGCCTGACCTACACCTTCAAGATCCGTGAAGGCGCTAACTGGTACACCTCTGAAGGTACCGAGTATGCTCCTGTGACCGCTTATGACTTCGTGGCTGGCTTCCATCACATGCTGGATACCGCTGCTGGTCTGGAGTACCTGGTCACCGGCGAGCAGGATGGTCCCGACGAAGTGGTTAAGGGCACCAACGACTACGTGAACCACGGTGGTTCCTTCGACGACGTCGGCTATGTTGCCGCGGATGCGAACACCCTGGTCATCACCCTGTCCAACCCCTACTCCTACTTCATGACCATGCTGACCTACAGCATCTTCCAGCCCATCTGCGAGAGCTTCTACACCGCTAACGGCGGCGTGTATGGCATTGATGAATATCAGGCTGCTTTCGCCGATACCAACACCTACACCTTTGGTAAGAACACTGACGTTTCTTCTCAGGTTTACTGCGGCCCCTTCCTGCTGACCAAGCTGGTTGCCGATTCTGAGATGGTCGTCGTGAAGAACGAGAACTACTACAACCCCGATAAGGTCAAGCTGAACAGCATCACCTGGATCTATGACATGGGCGAGAACCCCAAGCAGTACTACGCTGACGCCGTGAGCGGCGTGTATGCGGCAGCTGGCCTGGGCAGCGCTACCGGCGTCCTGGATCTGGCTAAGGCAGACGGCAACTTCGATAAGTATGCTTACGTTGTTGACACCACCAGCACCACCTACTTCGGCGGCCTGAACCTGAACCGCGGCACCTTCGCTCTGGCGAGCGGTGCTGTTGCTTCCGCCAAGACCGAACAGCAGAAGATCGACTGGAACACTGCTGTGCACAACATCAACTTCCGTAAGGCGATCGTCCATGGTCTGGACCGCAGCACCTACAATGCTGTATCTGCTGGCGAAGATCTGAAGTACAACAGCCTGCGCAACATGTACACCCACCCCGAGTTCGTGAAGCTGGCCAATGAGTTCACCGATGAAAATGGCAAGACCTTCGCGGCTGGCACGATGTACGGCGAGCTGGTTCAGTACTATCTGGACGAGCTGGGCGAGAAGATCAACGTCGCTGACGGCGTTGAGGGCTGGTTCGATGCAGAAGCTGCTCAGGCTTACCTGGCTGCTGCCAAGGAAGAGCTGGGCGACACTGTGACCTGGCCTATCGTCATGGATATCGTGTACTATTCTCCTTCTGCTGCCATCACCGCCCGTTGCCAGGCTGTTAAGAAGAGCCTGGAGGACAACCTGGGCGTTGAGAACCTGCAGGTCAACCTGATCGAGGCTACCACCAGCCAGGATTACTATGCTGTTGGCTATCGTGCGCTGACCGGCGCCGAGTGCGGCATGGACTTCTTCTTCGGCAGCGGCTGGGGCCCGGACTACGGCGACCCGGTTACCTACCTGGGCACCATGACCTACGGCGGCTACATGCTGAAGGTTCTGGGCATCTAATGTCCTTTCACGCGATAGTTCTGTAAGAACATTGCAGACAGCATGGGGAAGCGGCGAAACCCGCCGCTTCCCTCGCTGTCGCTTATCGCCTTCTGTTCGAAAATGGGGAAACGGACAAAAAACTCCCCGCAAATGATGTGAAGTTGGTGTTTTCATGAAAAGATACATGCTCAAACGCATCCTTTTCTCGATCTTTTCGCTGCTGGTGGTCGTTACCACCGTCATGCTGTTGGTGTATACGCTGATAGAACGCAGTGTGATCTTCCAGATGGATGACGTATGGAATAAGAAAAATGCAAACGACCGCACGGCGTATGAGTATATCCAGTATCAGAAATTCGGATACCTGGAATATAATGACTATGCGTCTTTCCTGAAAACCAAGTATGAGGCACTGTATGGTGCCGATTATACGAAGAATGAGAATTTTAAGGCAGACCTTGCTGCTATTCAGGACGAGAATACATACATGGAGAATGCCTCCGTACAGGAATTTCTCGCACAGAATGAAGCAAACGGCTATAAAAAGACATACCTGCAGCCGGTACGTTCTACCGCAGGCAAAGTAAAGAAGGGCGGCAATGCCTATCTGCTGGCAGTGCGTGAGCTGAGCCCCTTCGTCCGTCTTTGGAACTACATCACGCATCTGATTACATTCGAAACAACGAACGACGTGAAGGATGAAAACCTGACCGATCGTTATATTCGCGTGGAAAAGGATCCCTACAGCGGCTTGTTTGCAGTTGTAGGTTCAGGCACCACGCATAAATATCTTTTGTATTTTGACGGGCGGTTCCCGTTTATTCACCAGAATTTCATGCATCTCAACCTTGGCACTTCCTTTACCAAGTACAGAGGTTCTGAAATTACTCAGGTCATCAGCACACCGACAGGCGACCAGATCAAAAAACAGACGCAGTATCCGGCACAGATCGGTACCGATCAGTATGTTACTACTGCTATCAATTTCCACACGCTGCGGTATAATCCAAATCCGCGCAATGCCAAGGAGATGGAGCAGTATCCTGATCAGTATACAGCTTATTCCTATCATATCGGCGGTCTGAGCATGATTGAGAACAGCTTTGTTGCCGGTATTATCGCAACATTGATCGCCTACATGCTCGGCCTTCCGCTCGGCATTATGATGGCACGTCATAAGGACGGTTTGCTTGACAAGATCGGCAACGGATATATTATCTTCATCATGGCCGTGCCTGCGCTGGCATATATCTTTATCTTCGCTTCCATCGGCACATCCCTGTTCGGTCTGCCGTATAAGTTTGCGAATGCGCAGGTGAAAGTACTTGCATATTTCCTGCCGATCATTTCTCTGTCATTGCCTCAGGTCGGTGGCCTGATGAAATGGATGCGCCGCTACATGATCGACCAGATGAACAGCGACTATGTGAAGTTTGCCCGCGCTGAGGGCCTTTCCGAAGGCGAAATCTTCCGCAAGCATATTTCCAAGAACGCCATGATCTATCTGGTGCATGGTATCCCGGCCAATATCCTGGGCTGCCTGACCGGTGCAATTATCACTGAGCGCGTATATGCGATGCCTGGTGTTGGTAATCTGCTGACAGCCGCTATCAATGGTCATGATAACGGCATCATCGTAGCTGTTACGGTATTCTATACCTCTCTGTCAATCATTTCTGTAATCCTGGGCGACCTGCTGCTGGCCAAGTATGACCCGCGTATCTCGCTGTCTTCCAGCAAAGGAGGTGGCCGATAATGAGTGATATCAGCAACAAGG
Organism: Clostridia bacterium; assembly: GCA_017544935.1. Lineage (GTDB taxonomy): Bacteria > Bacillota > Clostridia > Christensenellales > Aristaeellaceae > SFMI01. The sequence continues at coordinate 36,692 of JAFYDF010000126.1, read as the reverse complement.
ATTTCCAGTTTATTGATATTAATACCATTCAGGCTGAAAGGATCACTGCTCCGCGCTATTCCTACTGGGCCAGCGTGTTCCGTGTATTCTTCCGTAAGAAGGTCAATATCATACTGATCACCCTGTTCATCATCCTGATTGTCAGTTCGTTTGTAATTCCCGCATTTGCTCCTTACCGCCCGTATGAGAATATCACGGACGCAAAGACCTTCAACCTGAGCCCCCAGAAGGCGATGGATTATTTCGGAGGCTTCTCCTTCAAATGGATCTTCGGTACGGGGCAGATGGGCAATTCCATCTTCTACGGCATTATGTCCTCAGCGCGTACATCGCTGGTATTGGCGGTCATCTGTGCGGCCATCAATATGACCATTGGTATCATACTGGGTGCTGTATGGGGCTACTCCAAAAAGTTTGATGCCGTGATGCTGGTGATTTACAATATCATCGCAAATGTGCCATACATCCTCGTGATTTCCGTATTGGTATATATCATTGGCGCAGGTTTCTGGAGCTTCATCTTTGCGCTGACTATTACCGGCTGGCTGGGCATTGCCTACTTCTTCCGTACGCAGGTGCTGATCATCCGCGACCGTGAGTATAGCTTAGCTTCCCGCTGCCTCGGTACTCCGATCCCGCGCATGATTTCCAAGAACATTCTGCCTTTCCTTACCAGCGTTATCGTAACCCTGCTGGCAACTGAACTGCCCAGCTACATCAGCATGGAAGTTTTCCTGTCATATATCGGTGTAGGTCTGAGTGCAGAAGTGCCTTCACTGGGACGCATGATCCAGGAAGCGCAGGCATCCTTCCTAATCTATCCATGGGAATTCTGGCCACCGGTTGCCATTGCTGCTGCCATTACCATCATTCTTTATGTTCTGGGACAGAACCTGGCAGACGCCTCTGACCCCAGGACGCATATGTAAGGAGGAAGACCATGGCTGAGAATGACAAGAAGGTCCTCCTTTCACTGCGGAATGTCAGCGTAAAGTTCAATGTGCGCGGTCGTATCCTGACGGCAATTCGCAATGTATCTCTGGACATCTATGAAAACGAGTCCATTGCAATCGTAGGCGAGAGCGGTTCCGGTAAATCAGTACTGACCAAGACATTTGCCGGTATGCTGGATGGCAATGGCTTTATTCCCGAGGGCAGCATCATCTATGCAGATGACGAGCTGTCCGAGACTAAGGTACAGCTGACAGCCTACAACCGCAGACTGTTGAAGTACCTGAAGAACCAGCTTAATAAGTATTCTGTTGCTGAACGCGGTGCTGAGGAATACAAGCAGATTCTGGCTAAGGAAAATGTGATCAAGCACGAAAAGTCCCTTTCTGTTGAGGAAGAGGAAAACTTTGCCGTACGTATGAAGGCTGTGCATGATGATATCGTTGACACCAATAACTATCTGCTGACACTGGACAAGCACAGCCAGAAGGACGCTGAGGAAATTGCCAAGGTAGAAGCGAAGATTGTTGAGCTGACCGCAAAGGAGAAAGCCCTTGCAGCGGAGAAGGAAGAGCTGATCAAGAAGCGCCAGGAGTCTTACTCTAAGGATGATGCCCAGCGCGGCAAGGATGAACAGGAACTGGCGAATCTCCGTGCACTTCGTGAAAAGAAGATGCAGCAGGTTGAGAAAGCTGAGAATCCGTATGGCCTTTCAGACGAAAAACTGGAGCGCAATCAGATTCTGGCCTATGAAGTACTTCTTTCCATCGGCCGCTATCCGGTACGCTCTCAGATTCCTTATATCCGCACGCTGCTCAAAGCTTTCCGCGAAGCGATGCTGGTAGGAGAAGACCTGCGTGATATCAACGTGCTGAACCGCATTTTCCAGACATGTGTGTTTTACGTGCAGTACCGTTCTGTTGATGAAGCAAAAGGCGTTGTCAACGGCTATGCAATCATTGACTGTGCGCACGTAAAGTATACAAACGACTGGCAGCAGATCCGCGGTTGCCGCATTGCTACTGTATTCCAGGATCCTATGACGAGTTTGAACCCGGTTATTACGATCGGCAAACAGATCATGACGGTTATCCTGAAGCATCAGAAATGCAGTCAGGCAGAGGCACGTGAGCGTACGATCGAGATCATGGGCAAAGTAGGAATTCCTGAACCCGAGAAGCGCTTCGATGACTATCCCTTCCAGTATTCCGGCGGCATGCGCCAGCGTATCGTTATCGCGATTGCGCTGTCCTGCCAGCCTAAGATCCTGATCTGCGATGAGCCGACAACGGCTTTGGACGTGACGATTCAGGCTCAGATCATCCGCCTGATTAAAGACCTGCAGAAAGAACTGGGATTCACAACTGTCTATATCACGCATGACTTGGGCGTTGTTGCCAATGTGGCTGAGCGTGTTGCTGTGCTGTATGCGGGACAGGTGGTCGAACTGGGTACGGTAGAGGATATCTTCTATGATCCTAAGCACCCCTATACATGGGCGCTTCTGTCTTCCCTGCCGCAGCTGACTGAAAAGGATACCGACCTGTTCTCTATTCCGGGTACGCCGCCTTCGCTGTATAACAAGATCGTAGGCGATGCTTTTGCACCGCGCAACAAATATGCCATGGCGATCGATCTGAAGGAAGAGCCGCCTATGTTCAAGGTAAGCGATACGCATTACGCTAAGACATGGCTGCTTGATCCCCGTGCACCGAAAACGGAAGCTCCCAAGAACATTCAGAACCTGCATGAAAAGATGGTCCGTATATACGGGGACGCTGAGGAGTAAGGAGAATCGATATGGCAAATGATACCAATCGGGAAGTCCTGCTTTCCGTACAAAATCTGGACGTCGTCTTCAAGCAGGGAAAAAACAGCTTTAAGGCTGTCAGCGATGTCAGCTTTGATATCTATAAGGGCGAGACACTGTCCCTTGTAGGAGAAAGCGGATCGGGAAAAACGACCATCGGCCGTGCTATCGTCCGCATTAATCCGTGCAGCAACGGTGCGATCTATTTCAAGGGCGAAAAGATCAGTGGAAAGCTGTCCCATAAAAAGGACCGCGAAGTAATCCGCAAGATCCAGATGGTTTTCCAGGATCCGGCTGCTTCTCTGAATGAGCGCGCTACTATTGAATACATCATTTCTGAAGGCCTGTACAATTTCCATTTGTTCAGCGATGAAAAAGAGCGTATGCAGAAGGTAGAACAGGCAATCAATGAAGTCGGTCTGCTGCCTGAACACCTGACCCGCTATCCGCACGAGTTTTCCGGCGGACAGCGTCAGCGCGTCGGCTTGGCACGCTCCATCGTCATGGAGCCCGAACTGATCGTTGCCGATGAACCGATTTCCGCTCTCGACGTGTCTATTCGCGCACAGGTGCTGAATCTGCTGAAGAAGTTCCAGCGCGAGCGCGGACTGACGTATCTGTTTATCGCTCATGACCTGTCGATCGTGCGCTTTATCAGTGACCGCATCGTGGTTATCTATAAGGGCCGCGTGATGGAGGTCGCGGAAACGGAGGAATTGTTCCAGTATCCGCTGCATCCCTATACGCGTTCACTGATGTCTGCTATTCCTATTCCCGACCCGATCCTGGAAAAGAAAAAGAAACTGTTCGTGTACCAGCCCAAGGAATACGGCCCGGATGAGGAACAGCCCAAACTGGTGGATATCGGCAACGGGCATATGGTGTATGGCAACAGCGAAGAGATCGAGGCCTGCAAGGCCGTACGATACGGGAAAGCATAATCATCAGCTGCCGCGTGCTCAGGCATTGCGGCAGTTTTTCTTTTGTCGGAGGGAAAAGTGAAACAGAAGAAACCCTGGCCCAGAATCATCGCTTTTCTGATTGCGGTGGGTATTGCAATCGCGTCATTTACCATCGGTATTATGCAGTACGCGCATCGTGAGACAGGTTATTATGAAGTAGGATACTCCAATGCTGCAAATGCGGAAGTGTATGACAGCAGTGTGCATCTGCTTTATTATGCTGAAGGTGGCAGCAGCTTTATCCGGCAGCATCTGAATGAAGTGCAAAGGGTCTTTTCTGATGACCTGCTGCAGTATTATCGGTTATTGAGCGCAGAGAAAACCTATGAAGGCCTGAATAATATTGCTGCGCTGAATGCGGCACCTGAGCAGGCTCTGAAGGTGGATGCAGTTTTGTATGCAGTGCTTAAGGATGCATATGCCAGGCATGAGATGCAGGAAGGATATCATCTGTTCTCCGGCGCCTTGCATACTGAGTGGCAGAGCATGAGATACCTTGAAGAGCCTGAACAGACGGACCCGCTGCTCAATGATGATGAAGCTGAATTCCTGAAAGTACTGACATCTCAGCTCGCAAGAAAAGAGCAGTTTTCTTTGGAGTTTGATGATAATAACAGTACAGTTACACTTCATATAAGCGAGGAATACCGCAATTGGACAGAGCAGAACGAGATTGAGGCACCGGTACTGGACCTGAACCTGCTTCATGATGCATATTTGTTGCAGCTTGTTGCTATGCGAATGACAGCCCAAGGATACACCGACGGGTATTTATACACAGAATCAGGTATTTCTATATCGTTGGGAAAACAGGGGAATATGGAGTATTCTCTGTATGCCGTAGGGGAGAGTGGTGTTGAAACAATAGCTGTTACTGCGTTGCAGCAGCCCGCCGCATTCTGCAGTTTTACTGTTGTTTCACCGACGGAAGAGCGCTATGGATATTACAAGATCGAGCTTGAAGGAAAGCCGTATTATCGTCATCCATACGTGAATGTGAAAAACGGAAGCTTTTCTAACGTGCTGATGACAGCCGCGCTTGGCGGAACGTCTGAGCAGGCAGTTGATCTGGCATATGTGATGCTTGTCCTGAATAGTCTGGAAAGCGCTGAGGCTGTGGCAGAATATGTTAGTGCGCTGCCCCAGGAGATCATTTCTGCATATACCTTGCAGAACGATACGGAGCGTATCCTCTATACCGCCTCACCTGCTGAAGAGATCAAGATGCAAGACATTACATTTACATTGCTGGAGATATAAAGGGCTATATGTTTGTAAGCCCTGAGAAAGAGTGAACTAAACCCCGTTTGCTTACGGCACATATGCCGCCGGACGGGGTTTAGTTCATTTTGGACTCTGTATTAATCATGTATTATTGCCTTGAATGCCTATTGACAGTCGCTGTCATTGGCGCTATAATACTTTAGCGCATAAAAGCGATAAAGTATTTTGACGCATAGAGAGAAAGGACTTGCCCGACATGCCAATTACCGATCTACTGGAACGAAACAGCAAACTGTACGGTGAAGAAATTGCCCTTGTGGAGATCAATCCGGAAATCCAGGAAGAACCGCGCGTCACCTGGCGTGAGTATGAACTGATACAGCCAACAGAGGCGACACCTTACCGCCGTGAGATCACCTGGGCTGTTTTTGATGAAAAAGCAAACCGCGTGGCGAATATGCTGCTTTCCCGCGGTATCCGTAAAGGTCAGAAGGTAGCGATCCTGCTGATGAATTGTCTCGAGTGGCTGCCGATCTACTTTGGCGTCCTTAAGACCGGTGCACTGGCTGTGCCGCTCAATTTCCGTTATACATCAGACGAAATCGACTACTGCCTGAAGCTGGCTGATGCAGACGTGATCTTCTTCGGGCCGGAGTTTATCGGCCGTGTGGAGAATATCGTTCCGAAGATCAGCGCAGAAATGGGAATCTTTTTTGTAGGAGATAACCGCCCATCTTTTGCAGAGAGTTACAGTGAAGCGGTCGCAAACTGTTCATCTTCGGCACCGAAAGTACTGGTTGAAGACCATGATGAAGCTGCAATCTATTATTCTTCCGGCACGACCGGTTTTCCGAAGGCGATTCTTCTGGACCATGCTGCTCTGATGCAGTCGGCACGCATGGAGGCTATGCATCATGACACGACTCATAATGATGTCTTCCTGTGCATTCCGCCGCTGTACCATACGGGCGCAAAGATGCACTGGTTTGGATCTCTTTATACAGGAAGCCGTGCCGTTATTCTCAAGGGTAATAAGCCCAAGGCAATCTTTGATGCCGTTTCATGGGAACGCTGTACGATCGTATGGCTGCTGGTGCCGTGGGCGCAGGACATTCTGGCGGCGCTTGATCGCGGCGACCTGAAGCTTGAGGATTATCATCTGTCCCAGTGGCGCCTTATGCATATCGGCGCACAGCCTGTGCCGCCTTCCCTGATCAGGCACTGGTTCCAGTATTTCCCGCATCATAAGTATGATACGAACTATGGCTTGTCTGAATCGACCGGTCCCGGCTGCGTGCATTTGGGGATGGAAAATGTGCACAAGGTCGGCGCTATCGGCGTTCCCGGCTATGGATGGCAATGCAAGATCGTGACTGAGCAGGATGAACCCGTTGAGCATGGACAGGTAGGCGAGCTGTGCGTAAAAGGCCCTGGCGTGATGCGCTGCTACTATCATGACCCCAAAGCTACTGCTGAAGCAATCAAGGATGGCTGGCTGCACACCGGCGATATGGCCATGCAGGATGAGGACGGATTTATTTTCCTTGTCGACCGTAAGAAAGATGTTATTATTACCGGCGGTGAGAACCTGTATCCTGTACAGATCGAGGATTTCCTGGCCGCTCATCCTAAGATTCATGATGTGGCTGTCATCGGTTTGCCGGATCAGCGTCTCGGTGAGATCGCCGCGGCAATCATTCAGATAAAGGAAGGCATGACCTGCACAGAGGAAGAAATCGAACACTTCTGTTTGGACCTGCCGCGTTACAAGCGTCCTCGTAAAATCATCTTTGCGAATGTACCGCGCAATGCAACGGGCAAGATAGAAAAGCCCAAGCTGCGTCAGCAGTACTGCGGCGTACGCCTGGTCGAAGCGCAGAACAGGGGCTGATAATAACGATTCTCCAAACGTACTTTTCTCCTTGCTGGGGTGAAGTACGTTTTTTTATTGTGCTGACAGTGATTTTTAACTGCAGGTGTGATATGATAAAGACGATGTAAACTGGTTTACCGTGAAGGATGTTCTGTGATCATATGCCTCCGTCCGGAGGCACGGCATACAATGGTATAACAAAAGGGAAAGGGAAGAGTTAATATGAAAGTCGTATTACAGCACCTGACGAAGAGATTCCCCAGCCGTACAAAAAAAGGGGACGATGTGATCGCCGTTAACGACTTCAATTTTGAGATTCCGTCAGGCAAACTGATCGGTTTGCTGGGACCTTCCGGCTGCGGGAAAAGTACGACCCTGAACCTGATCTGCGGTCTTGAAGCACCTACGGAGGGCAGCATTCTTTTCGGTGAGGATGACGTAACACGCCTGCCACCCGAAAACCGCGGAGTTGGTCTGGTATTCCAGAACTATGCGCTTTACCCGCACCTTACTGTACTGGATAATATCCTTTTCCCGCTGCAGAATCTTAAGGGAGCGGATAAGCTGACGAAACCGCAGATGATGGAAAAGGCCATGCAGGCAGCCAAACTGGTGCAGATCGACGAGCTGCTGGAACGCAAACCCAGTGAGTTGTCCGGCGGTCAGCAGCAGCGTGTCGCTATTGCCCGCGCACTGGTGAAAATGCCGCGTGTACTGCTGCTGGATGAGCCGCTTTCCAACCTTGACGCAAGACTGCGCCTCCAGACCCGTGAGGAGATCCGCCGCATCCAGCAGGAGACAGGTATCACAACGATTTTTGTGACGCATGATCAGGATGAGGCCATGAGCATATCCGATATGATCGTGGTTATGAAGGCCGGTGTCATGCAGCAGATCGGACAGCCACAGGATGTCTATGATGATCCGATCAATCTCTTTGTTGCGACCTTCCTGGGCACGCCGCCCATCAATGTATTTGATGGCTGCGTAAAGGGCGGAATGCTCTATGTGGGCGAGGATCCTGTGATGGCTGTCGGCGGCGTTGCCGATCAGCAGGTCTCTGTCGGTATCCGTCCGGAAGGTTTTAACCTGGATCCGCAGGGCACATTCCGCAGCAACCTCGTCCGTGTGGAAGTCATGGGCCGTGATACGAGCGTGGTATCTACGCATCCTGCTTCCAGAAATCCTTTTGTACGCAGCATAATCCGTGCTGATAACCAGGTGGACCGCACAAAGAAGACGGTATGCTTCTCGCTCATGCCGAACAAGGTATTCCTGTTTGACGCTCAGACTGATGCACGCATTCCCTTTACATGGGAGGCGCAGAAATGAAGAAACGAAGCATGAAAGGATGGCTGTATCTGCTGCCGGCGATCCTGTTTCTCGGCTGCTTTATGGTCTATCCGCTGATAGACGTACTGATTTATTCCTTTGAAGAAGGATATAATTCAGCATCTCAGACATATTACGGCATAGGACTGTATAACTACCGGTATGTGCTGCACGATCCGTATTTCCTGCAGGCACTGCGAAATACGTTCATACTGGTTATTATAACAGTGCCGCTCTCAACGGGCATCGCACTGCTGATCTCGCTGGGCCTGCATGCGATCAAGCCGCTGCGCAACCTCTACCAGACGATCTATTTTCTGCCTTATGTGACGAATACGCTGGCAGTTGGTCTGGTTTTCATGATCCTGTTCAAAAAGACGGCCTATTCGGACGGCCTGGTCAATCTGCTGCTGCAGTGGTTCGGCGGATCATCTGTCGATTTCATTGACGGACCTTACTGGGCAAAGATGTTTGTTCTCTGCTTCTATACGATCTGGGTTGTCATGCCCTTCAAGGTCCTGATCCTTACCAGTGCGCTGGCATCGGTCAATCCCGAATACTACAGCGCAGCGAAGATGGACGCCACCAGTAAGTCCCGCGTTTTCTTCAAGATCACGCTGCCCATGATCTCCCCGATGATCTTCTATCTGGTGATCACTGGCTTTATCGGCGCATTCAAAGCATACAGTGACGCCGTCGCATTGTTTGGCACAGACCTGAATGCGGCAGGCATGAATACCATCGTAGGGTATGTGTATGACATGCTCTACGGAAACAGCGGCGGTTATCCCTCCTTTGCCTCGGCAGCGGCACTGATCCTGTTTGCCATCGTGCTGACGATCACCTGTGTCAACCTGCTGATCAGCAAGAAGCACGTGCATTACTGAGGAGGGCCTATGGAAAACAAGATTGATTTTGACCGCATCGAGCGGCGGGCAGCCGTACGGAAGCGTACTTTCCAGACAGTGGACTATGTGCTTCTGACGCTGTGGGCACTCCTGGTCCTGTTCCCGTTCTACTGGATGGTGCTGACCAGCATAAAGAGCTATGGCTCATATAATGCGGAATATATTCCCAAGTTCTATACCGTAGCTCCGACGCTGCAGAACTATGCTGACGCCTTTACGACAGTGCCGCTGGGACGCTATTTCCTGAATACTATCATCTATACGCTGGTAACGACCGGACTGATGATGATCGTTATCATTCCCGCGGCATTTGCCTTTGCGCGCCTGGATTTTCCGGGACGCCAGCTGGCTTTTACACTGTTCCTGTCGCTGATGATGATCCCCAATGAACTGGTCATCATCACGAACTTCGTTACGATCACTAACCTGGGTTTGCGGAATACCTATACAGGCCTGATCCTGCCTTCGGTGACATCGGTCTTCTATATCTACCTGCTCAAGGAAAACTTTGAGCAGATCCCGGATGAGCTGTACCGTGCAGCACAGGTGGACGGCACTACGGATCTCAAATATCTGCTGCGTGTGATGCTGCCCATCTCAAAACCGACACTGGTGACGATCGCGATCCTTAAGATCATCGAATGCTGGAACTCCTATGTGTGGCCGCGTCTGATTACGGATGACCAGAACTACTTCCTGGTCTCCAACGGCATTCAGGAGATCCGCGAGAACGGCTTCGGCAGGGAGAATATCCCGGCTATGATGGCCGCTGTGGTGGTCATCTCGGTGCCGCTGATCGTTTTGTTCCTGATCTTCCATAAAAAAGTCATGGCCGGTGTATCGCGCGGAGGTACAAAAGGATGAAAACGAAACGTTTACTGGTACTTGCGCTGCTGCTGGCCTGCTGCCTGCTTATGACAGGCTGCCACGGTTCCGATGGCTCTGCGGCATTTGCCATTCCTCAGCAGTTTGACACGAACCGTCAGTTTGAGGTCTCATTCTGGGCGAAGAACGATACCAACAAGACGCAGACCGCGATCTATGAGAAGGCAATTGCGGACTTCGAAGCGCTGTATCCCAATATCAAGATCAATCTGCGCCTGTATACGGACTATGGACGTATCTATAATGACGTAATCACAAATATTGCTACGAACACAACACCCAATGTATGCATCACCTATCCCGACCATATTGCAACGTATCTTACAGGCAACAATGTAGTTGCGACACTGGATGAACTGTTTACGGATGCAAGATACGGATTGGGCGGAAGCGAACTGCGTTTTGATTCACCTAAAGTGGACGAAGTCGTTCCGCAGTTCCTGCAGGAATGCATGATCGGTTCGCACTATTATGCGCTGCCATTTATGCGTTCTACGGAGGCACTGTACATCAACAAGACTATGGTTGAAAAGCTCGGGTACACTGTGCCCGACGTGGTAACATGGGATTTTGTCTGGGAAGTATCCGATGCGGCCATGGCGAAAGGCCCGGACGGAAACTATCTGGTAAACGGCCAGAAAGTACTGATTCCTTTCATTTATAAGTCCACTGACAATATGATGATCCAGATGCTGAAACAGCTGGATGCTCCATATTCCACGGCGAACGGGGAAGTCCTGATATTTAACGACATCACGAAAGAGATTCTGTATACGATCCGTGATCATGTTCAGAACGGTGCTTTCTCCACTTTCAAGATCTCCAGTTATCCGGGCAATTTCCTTAATGCAGGCCAGTGTATCTTTGCTGTTGACTCAACGGCCGGTGCCACCTGGATGGGCACCAATGCACCGCATATGGATATTTCTGCAGATCAGGTAGCTGAGTTCGAACTGGTTATCCGGACGATTCCGCAGTTCGATACCGGGAACCAGAAAATGATCTCACAGGGTCCGTCGGTCTGCGTTTTTAACAAGGAAGATCCGCAGCAGGTGCTGGCGAGCTGGCTGTTTACCCAGTATTTGCTGACCAATGAAGTGCAGATCTCATACTCACAGACAGAAGGCTATGTACCTGTAACGCTCAAGGCGCAGCAGGATGCGGTATATCAGGATTATCTATCCCGTAAGGGCGAAGATAATGATATGTATTACAGCATTAAACTGGATGCATCAGAACTGCTGATGGCGCATACGGGGGATACATTCGTGACGCCTGTTTTCAACGGCTCTGCATCACTGCGTGATGCGGCAGGTCAGTTGATTGAGGAAGTAGCGAAGTCTGTACGCCGTAAGAAGACGGTGGATGAGGCATTCATGACCTCACTGTATGCACAGATCAATTCACTTTATCGCCTTGATCAGATAGGCAGTCAGCAAGGTAGTATAGATACGAAAGCAGATCTTGGACCGCTGCCTGGGACTGCTGTAACACTACTGTGTGCATTGGGAACGGTATGGGTGCTGATTGGTCTGTATGTATTACGCCGCGCTCTGAAAGCGAAAAAACATTGACGGCATATTTACTTGTGTGAGAATTTGAGTATAATATGAATGTACCTAATCACCGAAAGGAGAAGGAAAAATGAAAAAGATTCTTGCGTTTGTTCTGGTTCTTCTGATGCTGGCTGCCTGCGCCGTGGCTGAGGATGCACAGCCTGTGATGACGCATGCTGAATACGTCGCTGCCGACCTCGAGTCCGAAGTGACTATTGAGACCTATGTCCAGGATAAGCAGGGCTGGTGGAACGATCAGGCCATCATTTACTGCCAGTCTGAAGACGGTGCCTATTTCTTGTACAATATGCCCATCAGCAAGGAAGACTATGATAAGCTGGTTCCCGGCACCAAGATCCGCGTGAACGGCTACAAGTCCGAATGGGCTGGTGAAGTCGAGATCGTCGATGCTACCTTTGAGATCATTGAAGGCGAAGCCTTTATCGCTGAGCCCACTGATGCGACTGCCGCTCTGGGCAAGAGCTACCTGGTCGCTCATCAGAACGAGCTGGTCGTTCTCAAGGGTCTGACCGTTAAGGATTATGGCGATGGCAATCCCTTTGCCTATAAGGATCCTGCCGGCAAGACCGATGATATCTACATCAAGTTCGAAAAAGACGGCGTTGAGTACGAGTTCGTAGTAGAGTACTATCTGCGCAATAATGAAACCGAAGTTTACAAGGCTGTTGAAGCCCTGCAGATCGGCGATGTAGTCGATGTCGAAGGTTTCCTCTACTGGTACAACGGTGCCAACATGCATATTACTGGCGTAGCGAAGGCCGAGTAATAATTTATCAGCTATTTGCGGCTTGCCTTAAACGGCAGGCCGTTTTTTGTTGCCAAACAGGACGATTTCAGATACAATGGAAGCGCCCCTTCGGGCAGGAGGAAAGCACATGTTTGAAGCAATACTGCGGGAAATCGCCGCCTATGATACGATCATTTTGCACCGGCACAGTCAGCCGGATGGGGATGCATTGGGCAGTCAGATCGGTCTGAAACATATCATCCGGGAGAACTGGCCGCAAAAGACTGTGTACATGGTCGGAGATGCGGCCGGACGCTATGGGTTTATGCGTGATAGCGTAATGGACAAGGTGCCGGATGAAGCATATACCGATGCATTAGCGATCATACTGGATACTTCAGCGAGAGCACTGATCAGCGATGAGCGGTATTCACTGGCTAAACATACGGCGCGCATAGATCATCATCTCTTTGTGGAGAAGATTGCCGAGACCGAAGTGACGGACAGCAGTTTTGAAAGCTGCTGCGGACTGGTTACGACGATGGCAATGGAAGGCGGCCTGCGCATGCCTCAGATCGCGGCGGAATCCCTGTTCACCGGCATGGTGACCGATTCGGGGCGTTTCCGCTATGACGCAACGACTGCACGAACATACCGTCTGGCAGCATACCTGATGGAACAGCCGATCGATACCAATGCGCTGTACAGAAACCTGTACGCATCGGACTGGAATACAGTCAAGCTGCGCGCTTCCTTCATGCAGAAGATGCAGCGTACTCCTCATGGAGCGGCTTATGTTTATACGACCCGGGAAGAGATGCAGGAGCTTAAAGCGGATGAATTCTCTATTTCCCGCGGAATGGTTAGCGTGATGGGGGACATCAGGGGCGTAGATGTGTGGGTAAACTTTACAGAGACCGATCATGGTGTGCTGTGCGAACTGCGTTCGACCGAGCAGAATATCAACCCGATCGCAGTAAAATACGGCGGGGGCGGACATACGAAGGCCAGCGGCGCAACAGTGCCTGACCGTGAAACAGCCATGCAGATGCTGAACGATCTGGATCAGTTGGCGGGGGAAACATATGGCAAGTGAGATTCAACAGGCGATATTGAAGAAGATAGAGGAGTATGATACGATCATGCTCTTCCGCCATATCCGTATGGATGGCGACTGCGTAGGAGCGACCAAGGGACTGAAACGCATTCTGCAGCTGACCTATCCGGAGAAGCGGATAGTGCTGTCAGACGGGCAGAAATCAGATTATCTTGCGTTCCTGGGTCCGGATGATGAGCCGGTGGCAGATGACCTTTGCCGCAGCGCGCTGGGGATCGTGATCGATGTTTCGGAGCAGACACGTATTTCCAATCCGCAGTATGCCCTGTGCCGTGAACTGATCAAGATCGATCATCATATTGAGGCTGATCCATTTGGCACACTGTCCTGGGTGGAAGACTGGCGTTCATCCGCATGCGAGATGATCGCAGCATTCTATGCAGCATTCCGGGACCGGCTTCGTATTGACGGTCAGGCGGCAACATATATCTATGCCGGTATGGTGACTGATTCCGGACGCTTTCGCTTTGAAGGCGTCAATGGTGATACTTTGCGCCTGGCCGCGGTGATGCTTGATCAGGGTATCGACATGGAAACGTTGTACGCGAATCTCTACCTGATCGATCCTCGGATCCTAAACTTTAAGGCATATGTTTATCAGCACGTACATTATACAGAGAATGGCGTAGCCTACCTGTATGTCGACCGTGCTATGAAACGGGAATACTCTCTCAACACAGAAACAGCAGGGGATACGATCTCATACCTTGAAGGCATTCGCGGATGCCTCTGCTGGCTGGCGTTCATTGAAGGCGATACAGATGAGGATGGTATCCGAGTGCGCCTGCGCAGCCGTTTCATGACAGTGAATGAACTGGCATCCAGACATCATGGCGGCGGTCATGCATGTGCCAGCGGTGCGACTGTGTACAGTCAGGAAGAAATGCGCACGCTGATTACTGAAGCAGATCAGGCAGTGAAAGAATTTAAAGAATCCCATACAGGATGGCTGTAAATCGCAAAAGTCCCGTACCGATTGATCGTTGGTACGGGACTATGTATAATATGGAGTTTTTCAGAAGTGCATTACTTCTGCGATTTCGATTTCACTGTCATACTGAATGCGGTCAAGGATACGCGCTTTGTCATCGTCTTTGGCAATTACCGGACAGAAATCAGTCTCGCCATTCTGGATTCCGCTTGTCATCAGCGGAATCAGTTTTGCAGTAACACCTATGCACTGACGAAGGTTAAAGTGCATCTGAAGCTGCACTGCAAGCCCGTCATAGTCGGTGGGAGTCAGGTTGCCTCCAAAGACAAAATTGCCCAGACTGTAAAAAATCGGCTTGCCGTTATAAATCTCAATGCCCTGGACTACATGCGGATGCGTACCTACAACCATATCAGCACCGGCATCTATGATAGCATGGGCGATCTGTGTCTGCAGCTTATTGTGCGTTTCACTGTATTCTTTGCCGAAATGACATGCATAGATGATATAATTGCAGCCTGCTTCGCGCAGGGCTTTTATTTCTTTGGTGGGAATGGTCCTGTCCTGTTTCCAGATCGTCTCGCGCACACCGCCGAAACCGATCTTGACACCGTCTTTCTCATAGATCCAGGTATTGGTATAGCCACTGTACGTGATACCTGCTTCATCCAGTGTTTCTCGTGTGATCCTGCGGCCGCTGTATCCGTAATCGATGTAGTGATTATTGGCGAGGTTTACGTGCTCGACAGAGGAGCTTGTCAGAATCTCAACAAACGCGGTCGGTCCGCGGAAGTTGTAAGGTCGATCCGGCATCTTGTCACGTGAGTCATTACGGAGCACGCACTCAAGGTTCAGATATGTCAGGTCATCGTTTGCAAACAGTTCAGCAAAGTTTTGCAGCGGGTATGCATAGCCCTTTTCAGTGATGACAGAATCAAAGGATTTCTCATTATTACGCAGCTTATCCTCGCTGCCCAGCAGCGTATCCCCAGCCATTGTAATGGTGATCGTTGTTGTATCGGGAGGTATCGGAGTCGGGGTAGGACTGGGCGAAGGAGTCGGAGTGACTGTCGGTACAGGCGTATCAGTCGGTATAGGAGATGGAGTCGGGACTTCAGTCGGCTCAGGAGTAGACGTAGGCGATGGCGTAGGCGATGGCGTTGGTGCGCTGATGGCCTCTTCTCCCCAAAGTGCCGCATATGTCTTTTCTCCTGCTAAACCGTCCGCACCAAGACCATTCGCTTTCTGGAAAGCAACCAGTGCCTTATGCGTAGCATCTCCGAACAAACCGTCCAGTTCTCCGGAATAATAGTTCAGTTCGGTCAGACGTTCCTGCAGCTGGAGCACTGCCAAACCACGGGAACGGTAGCCCAGAATGCCCTCAAAATGCGGTTCAGGTGTCGGTGTCAGTTCCGGTGTGGGGGTGGGAACCGGTGTATCTGTGGGGACAGGTGAAGGTGTGGGCACCGGCGTTTCGGTGGGAACGGGCGTGGGGGTTGCCGGTACCGGAGTGGGATTCAGTTCTGACATGCGCGCTTCACGTGCTTCCGGGTCATCCAGTACGATTACCTTAGTAAACATTGGCAGATGCGTCCACAGCCAATACATGTTGAGACCGGCTTCTCCGGCGCGCGGATCGATGCGGATGCAGCCATGAGATGCCTTCTGGCCTAGCTGCTCCAGCTGGATGGAATAGTCCCATTTGCCGGCTTTGGTCTTGGAACCAACGGAATGAATCAGATTGCCTCCGTCTATGCGGATGGCATAATGGTAGGCAAAGCCATTGTCGTTAAAGAGAGCACTTCGCTCACTGGTCAGGAAAGCTCCTGCGAGAGTTTCACGGAAAAGCTTGTTTTTGGCCATAAGTCCGGTAGATACACTTAGTGTTCCCAGTGCTTTGCCGTCCTGCCAGACGGTCAGGGTCTGCGTCTTCTTATCAATGACCAGGCCGTAATGCGAGTTGGGGGAGACCACTTTCAGCCTGCGCTGCGGAACGTAGCCTTCGATATAGGAACCATCTTCCTGACGCCATGTTCCGATGCGGGCATAGCCATTTACGTTCAGATCCAGAACTGCCACGGCGTGCGTCTGGCCATGGAGTGTGCCCAGAAAACGGCTCTTGCTGTCGGGCTGCTCATATACACTCTGATGATTCAGATAGCCGATGTCTATGACAGTAATGGGCTGCATCAGCTTATCCCAGATATCGTCGTCTTCGCTGGATTCGGGCATGAAGGATGACAGGCTGCATGTCTCGACCCGTAGGGCAGGCGGTGCATCATGCGTTACGGTGACCGCCAGACGGATAGGTTCTTGCGGGCTGTTTTTTACGGAGAAAGTCAGATAGTATTCTCCAGGATCAACGCTGTTTCCGCTGATCTGTCCGTTCCATGTAAAATTATGAGGATTCGTATTCTGCGGCTGGAGAGACCAGCGGCGGATCACGGTATCAGGGTCTTCCTTCGTGGAAAGAAAAACATAGATCAGAGCATTTTCTGATGTCGCGAGATAGTTGACGGTAAAACCTTCATGTCCGGCATAGATGACATCGGATGAAGGAATGCAGTATTGCAGGGCATATGCCTGGGACTTGACGCTGATTGATATATCGCAGCTGCCGCTTTGCGTGCTGCTCTGCCACTGCGCTGTCAGCGTATATGCACCGCGCCTTGGCGCCTCCCCGTTCTCCATGAGACCATTCCAGATAATCTCTGTATCGCCTTCCTCTGCCTGAACACGCGCTATCTCATAGGAGAGATACGGATCATGCAGTGTCAGGATGACCTCGCCGGCTTCGGGCATGGTCACAGTGAATCGATGCTCGGAATATGGGCGTATGCCGTCTGGTGCAGACAGAGAAAAGGATGCCGGCTGATCAGCAGCGGCATAAAGGAACATCAGACAGAAAAGCAGGAATATCGACAGCAGTTTCTTCATTCTCGACCGTCCTGATAAAACAAATTCTCCAAAAGAATAACAGCCCTCTTCCCTTTTTGTCAAGCGGGAAGAGGACTGTTGAAAATATCGGATTACTTCTTAACGGGTTGGATGGAAGAGCGAATCTGATCGTAGATCTTCATGTAACTGGAGTTGTAGCCGCCGGGGCAGGAGATGTGCAGGGTCAGCAGCTGGTTATCGCTGATGATCGCCATATGCACACGGCCACGGACAACAGTGCCGTCGGCGAGAACACCGCGGTAGTTGTTGTAATAGCCCTTACCATCCATCAGACTGCGGCTTTCAGCTGTCCAGGTCTGCCAGGTCTCATATTGCCTGCCTTCATTCTGCAGGAAGTTGGCCAGGTCAGTTTTTACGTCAGCAACATTATGATTCTTGGTGATTGCAGTGACGGTAAGAGAGATGGTGCAGGGGTAATTATCCCGTACGGCAATAGCCGGTTCAGTGAGAATATAAGTATCACTGAGACCGTCGCTTACAGTATAACCTACGGCAGAACGGAAGGAAATACCAAGCTTGGAAGCGGTGTACCAGTCATAGGTAAAGGTCAGTTCAGGCTTGGGCGTAGCGGTAGGCAGATCGACAGGATCAATGGGCACCGGAGTGGCACCGGCGTAAATGCGATTGCCGTTTGCGTCATAAAGGCTGGAAGTAAGAAGCTTGTCTTCTTCTTCCTTGGCGGCAGCTGCGGCATTCGCGGCAGCATTGTTCGCAGCAGTATTATTCATCGGCGCGACCTGACCGACAGCAGTATTGTTCGTCTGCGTGTTATTATTTTCCGTTGCGGAAGAACAGGCGCTGAGCAACAGCACAGCCGCCAACAGCAGCGCGATCAGCATCAGGCGTTTTTTCATGGCAGAAACCCTCCATCCGGTTCGAAAGACAAACATAGCCCAATTCTTCTGAGCTTTACACAATTGTAATGAATATGCAATGAAATGTCAAGCAATTTTTACATTTTCTTCAGCTTTAGTCAGCATCTGAGGGAATCTGCGGGTGTAATGCGGCATACAGGGCTTCCGCGGCGGGACGGGACATGCCGTGTACCTGGGCCAGTGTGTCTATATCCGATTCCTTGATCTTCTTGATAGATCCGAAGTGAGCCAACAGTGCACGGCGACGGGAGGGCCCGATGCCCGGAATGTCTTCCAGTGTCGAATGTACGGCAGCCTTCCCGCGAAGGCTCCGGTGATAGGTGATTGCAAAACGATGCGCCTCATCGCGCACATGCTGGATCAGGTGCAGCGCGGGGGAACGTCTGTCAAGCAGGATCGGCTGCTCGGCGTCCGGCAGCCACAGTTCTTCCTCGCGCTCTGCCAGGCTGAACATGGGAACATCAATGCCCAGAGAGAGCATGGCCTCCCGTGCGTAGCGCAGCTGGCCTGGTCCGCCGTCAATTAGGACAAGATCTGGCATTACCCAGCGTTCGCTGCCTTCTTCCCGCTGTGTACGTGCGAAACGCCTATGCAGCACTTCATGCAGACTGGCGTAATCATTAGGCCCTTCTACCGTTTTGATGCGATAATGGCGGTATTCGCCGTGTGCGGGTTCACCATCGATAAAGACGACCATGGATGCAACGGATAGTACTCCCTGGGTATTAGAGATATCAAAGCCTTCGATGCGATGTGGGAAATCTTTCATTCCTATGATCTGTGCGAGCTCCTCGCAGGCGCCGACAGTGCGCTCCTGCTGTATCTGCTGGCGTGCATTCCTCTTTTCCAGGGCGTCAGCGGCATTGCGTTCAGCCATGAGTACCAGTGCACGCTTTTCGCCGCGCTGGGGGATAGTCACATTAACTGCGGAACCGCGTTTTTCGCGGAGCAGTTCCTGCATGACGTCGGCATCCTCCATCAATGGAGTGAGAATCTCGCGGGGCGGCTGCCGGTCGGCATAGTACCGGAGTGCAAACTCGGTCAGTACATTTACTGGTGGTTCACTGCCTTCACCGGGGAGGGCGAAGCTCTCGCCGCCGATAATGCGGCCGCCCCGGATAAGGAGTACCTGCGCCATGGCATCCAGACCATCCTGAGCCAGTGCGAGCACGTCCTGCTGTGCGTCATTGGTTTGAATGGCCCTCTGACGTTCCAGCATGCCCTCAATATCCTTGAGCGCGTCCCGTTTCTGCGCGGCAACCTCAAAATTCCAGGCAGCAGAAGCAGCATCCATTTCGCTTTTCAACCTGTCTGAGATTTCTTTTACGTTTCCGTTGAGAAACGATACTACACCGTCAATGACTTTCCTGTATTCTTCCTCAGTACATTTTCCCGCACATGGTGCCAGGCACCGGCCAATCTCATAGTTAACACATGGACGAATCGGACGCGCCAATGGCAGCTTTTTATCGCAGGTGCGCAGCGGGAATACCTTCCTGACGACTTCCAGAACATCGCGGATGGCATTGGCACCGATGTAAGGCCCGAAATAGTGCGCACCATCCTTTTGCATACGTCGCGCGATCGTGACGCGGGGGAAAGGTTCCTTTGGATCAATGCGCACATAGGGATAGTGCTTGTCATCCTTTAAAAGGATGTTGTAGTGCGGTTTGTGAAGCTTGATAAGGTTGCACTCAAGTGCGAGTGCTTCCAGATTGGTATTGCAGAGAAGAATATCAAAATCATCAACCTGGGCGACCATGGCGGCCACCTTAGGTGTATGTTCACGTGTATGGAAATAGCTGCGGACACGGTTCTTCAGATTGACGGCCTTACCGACATAGATGATTTGCCCCTCATGCTTCATCAGGTAGCAGCCGGGGCTGTCGGGCAGCATTGATAGTTTTGTTTTGAGCGTTTGATTCATATCCGGTGTAATCTCCTTGCTGCTTCAGTATACCATCGGTGCCTGCAATAAGCAACGGAAACCCGTCTGATCTGTTTCTGATATATGGCCGCTTTGTGAACATTCATTCCCTTTTATTGACAAAGGAATAAACGCAAGACTAAAATAGAATTGCGGATCGGTATGGATTTTTCTGCCGCCCGTCATTCTTCTGAAAGGAGAAGTGAGAATGGATAATAACAATAATAATGATCCTAAACGGTATAACAAGCCGCAGATGCCGCGCTCACCGTGGTTTTATGTAATGGTTGTACTGCTGGGTGTTTTACTGATTTCCAGCATCGTTTCTGCACGCAGTCTTCTGGGCGGTACAGTGGAAACAGTTGAATACAGTGCCTTTATTTCGATGGTGGATGAAGGGCAGGTTGACCGGGTACAGATCGGCAGCGGTATCATCAGCTTCACGCTCAAGACCGATAGTACCTTACCGCGCTGGTTCTATGACGGAACCGCGGCCAAGACCTATCAGACAGTGGCAGTTGAGGATCCCTACCTGGTAGACCGTCTGCTGCGCGCCGGGGTGGAGTTCGGCGGTGAAAGCTCCTCCGGCGTCTCCTTCATCAGCCTGTTGTTCACGATCCTGCCTATCGCGTTCTATGTGGTCATCATCATCATGATCATCCGCATGGTGCGCAGGGGTGGTGCCGGCGGCATGGGTGCCATGAGCTTTGGTAAGAGCAGTGCCAAGATGTATTCGGTCAGCGACGAAAGCAAGAAGTTTACTGATGTGGCTGGACAGGATGAGGCCAAGGAAGCACTGATCGAACTGGTAGACTTCCTGCATCAGCCTGAGAAGTACCGTGCTATCGGCGCGAAGCTGCCTAAGGGCGCTCTGCTTGTAGGCCCTCCCGGAACGGGTAAAACACTGCTTGCACAGGCGGTAGCCGGTGAAGCGAAGGTGCCCTTCTTCTTCGTCAGCGGCTCAGCTTTCGTTGAAATGTTCGTTGGTACAGGTGCGGCCCGTGTCCGTGATCTGTTCAAACAGGCCAATGAAAAAGCACCTTGCATTATCTTTATCGATGAGATTGATGCTATCGGTAAGAAGCGCGACGCAGTCGGCCTGTCCTCGAATGATGAGCGTGAGCAGGCACTGAACCAGCTGCTTGCGGAGATGGATGGATTTGATGCTTCCAAGGGTATTGTGGTGCTTGGCGCAACCAACCGTCCCGAGATCCTGGATGTCGCACTGCTGCGTCCCGGTCGCTTTGACCGGCGTATTACGGTGGATCTGCCTGATCTGCGCGGACGTGAAGCGGTCCTGCGCGTGCATGCACGCGGCATCACAATGGATAAGAGCGTTGACTTCTCGGCAATCGCACGCGCAACTGTAGGTGCATCCGGTGCTGACCTGGCAAATATCGTGAACGAATCCGCACTTCGCGCAGTGCGTATGGGACGTTCGGCCGTGACCCAGGACGACCTGGAGGCTTCCGTTGAGACAGTCATTGCCGGTACTGAGCGCAAGAGCTTTGTGATCCCGGAAAATGAAAAGCGTATTGTTGCGTATCATGAAATTGGCCATGCGCTGGTGGCGGCGCATCAGAAGAACGCCGTGCCCGTGCAGAAAATCACGATTATTCCGCGTACTAGCGGTGCCCTTGGATATACCATGCAGGTGGATGAAGAAGAGCATGTGCTGATGAAGCGTGAGGATATTCTGGCGAAGCTGGCTGTGCTGACGGCAGGACGTGCGGCCGAAGAATATGCCTGCAATACCTGCACGACAGGCGCAAGCAATGATATTGAGCAGGCGACCAAGCTCGCACGTGCCATGGTAACGCGCTATGGTATGAGCGACAAGTTTGGCATGGTAGCGCTTGAAACCAATACCAACGTTTATCTGGGCGGCGATTCTCAGCTAACCTGCTCCATGGAAACAGCTGCACAGATCGATGCCGAAGTAGTCAAGCTGATCGCGGATGCATATGACTCCGCAATGACGATCCTGAAGAACAATACCCGCCAGCTGCATGACCTGGCTGAATACCTGCTGGAGAAAGAAAATATCTCCGGTGAAGAATTCCAGCAGATCCTGGCAAAGGACAATGAGAAGATCACCCTGCTGAGCGACAGCAGCAAGGAAGAGATCTCATAAGTAGAATATTACCGGTTAATTCGAAAGGCCTGGTACGGAGCTTGAATCTGTGCCGGGCCTTTTTTGAAAGTATCCAATAATGATGTACAAATCAAGGGAAATGTGTATACTTAAAGGGTGAACGCACTGAAAATAGAATGACGCCATATTAGTTACATCAGGAAGGAAGGCGTGCGAATGAGAAGAATCATATGCATTCTTGCTGCTGCAATAATGAGCTGCCTCGCTATCATATCGGCGGTGGCAGAGGACGTGCCTGCTCCGAAATTTATCGAAGCAAAGGAAGGAACTCTGACTGCCATGCAGATATCATCCCTGGATGACGGCAAGGTTGTTGGAATCATCGGTGTGGAGAGCGAGCCGATGCCCTGTACCTGGAAAGATTTCTGTGCCGCAATGAATGAGCAGTTTGAGAATATTCCATTCACACCGGCATATTGGTCCGACAGCCGTTGGGTTCATCTGGTATCTACTTACGATCTGGTGATCCGGATCTATACTACGGATGCGACAGACGATGGATTGGTCCAGTCCATTTTGGTGAACACACCATATGCTGATGGCGCAGAAGACGTTCAAATAGTCACTGCATGTGCATTTCATGCTGTTGCCCTGCCGGGAACCTATGGTTCTTATGCCGTTTCCATCGCTTTGGAGGAGGAACACAGTGATGATTGGTTTACTGAGCAGCCGATCCAGATCTGGATGGAAAACGGCTATGCGTTTTCTTTCTGTCAGACGGATAACTTCGGACTTCCTTGCGGTATGGTCGAGTATTTAGAGCAAATGCAGGTTTCCGGCGGATATCTGCCCCTGGAAGATGAGTACTACTATTTGCCAGATGGGATATCTACTTCTGATCTGATCGACGAACTGTCAGCACAGGCAAACAGCGGTCCTTTGGCTTCCTGGCTATCTGCTCCGGTTCTGCCGGATAAGTATGATACAGATGAAGATGGGCGGATATACTCTGTGGAGTGGGATGACTGTTTGGTCGTTCTTTACACTGATGCGATAGGGGAGAACGTACAGGTAGTCAATATAGTATCGTTAAGCGGCGATACGAAGAGTATGTGCATGCATCTGTACCCGCTTTACATTGCTGTTACGAGAGGCCAGACGGAGGATTTGATGCTGATATCTGACTTTGTCGGCGGAAACGGTACATGGGATGATATGAGCAAGCTGGAACCTTACTGTGTAATGAATGGGGTTCAGCTTCAATGCTCATTATTTCACATGGATGATGGGAGAGCATTGCCGTGGGCAGATATATGCGGAGCGGAAGAACGATAGAGGGAATTCAAGCGGATTCTGAAATGGCGTGAACCGTAAACAAACTCCTCCTGAAGCAGGCTGAATACCAGTCAGATCCAGGAGGAGTATTTGTGTGGGGAAAAGTGAATCAGAGAGAATACCTATGCTTCTGGCTTATGTTTACAAGAAATGAAGGGTTATTTCTGATGAGGGATTACATTAGCGATCATGCCGGCAAAGTTAGCAATCGGCATGGACTGGATAATAATCCGACCGGGTCCGGTTACCAGGGTATTGAATAAACCTTCGCCGCCGAACAGTACGTTCTTGACGCCCTTGACTTGCTGAATCTCCATTTTGACGGTCGCATCCATCATGGCCAAATAACCAGTATCAATCACCATCTGTTCGCCGTCTTTCAGGTCATACTCCATCGCTGTACCGTCGATCTCAATGAAGGCGGTGCCGCTTCCGGACAGCTTCTGCATAATAAAGCCTTCACCGCCGAAGAAGCCGGCTCCAAATTTCTTCTGGAAATGAACGCTCAGATCGACGCCGCTGGTTGAGGCCAGGAACGAGCGCTTCTGGCAGATAACAGGCGAGGACGGAGTGATTTCGATAGCGCGGATGGAGCCTGGGAAGCTAGAGGCGAATGCGATCATGCCAGGTCCGCCTTGAGCAGTATAGTGGTTCTGGAACAGATTCTCGCCAGAGAACATGCGGCAGAATACTTTGCCCATTCCGCCACCGCTGGTCTGCATTTCCATGTTTGGGCTCATCCAGCTCATTGCGCCGGATTCACTGATCATTGTTTCGCCGCTGTCAAGATAGCAGATTGCTACAGGCATCGGTTCGCCTTTGATTTCATAACGCATCGGTGTGATCCTCCTTATTTTTTCTGAACTCAGTCAGATTATAATACAATGACATGTGTTCGGTAAAGAAAGTTACAGTCTTACGTGTGGCTTTGTTCCAAAGCAAGAAGCCATCTCTTTTTATCCAGTCCGCCGGCATAACCTGTCAGGCTGCTGTCTGCACCGATGACCCTGTGACAGGGAACGATCAGTGATATTGGATTGTGCGCAACAGCACCACCGACTGCCTGCGCGGCGGGAACCGGCTTGTCTGTCTTTGCGGCAATGCGTTTAGCCAGTGCACCATAGGTCGTTGTCTCTCCGTAGGGGATTGTTAGCAGTAACTCCCATACAGCCTGCCGGAAGAGCGAGCCGGTGAAGTGCAGTGGAGGCATGAATCCGGGATCTCTGCCGTTGAAATATATATCCAGCCATGTGGCAGTCTGCGAGAATACGGAAAGATCTGTTTCCTGCTCGGTGCCTGTCATTGTACTGGCATAATGCGTCTGTCCTTCAAACCAGAGCCCTGTCAACGCATCCCCGTCGCTGGCCATTGTTATACGTCCCAGCGGCGAGGAATAATACGAGATCCATCTTGACGCGGAGAGCATGGATTATTCTTTCTCAGCCAGCCGCGCGGCGAGCTTATAGCTGTTTGCGATAAAGCGGCTCAGTTCTTCTTTCTCCAGAGGCCTTGAGGACATGCGTGCGATATCGAAATACTGGCGGGCCAGCATTTTCTGCAAATCTTCATCACCCATGGCAGCCAGTGCGCGAATTGCGGGGCAGGCACTGTTCAGTACAACCTCAGGCTTCTCAGGCAGGGAGAATCCGCTGCCATAGTAGACAGAGGCTTCACGCCAACGGCGCATCTGCTCGTCTTCCAGCAGCATCAGCGGCAGCTCCTTATCCTTGAGCGGCTGCAGCTTAACAGTCAGGTTCTCATCCTCGGTCACGGCACGGAACAGTTTTTCCAGTGCTTCCGCCGGCAGCTCTTCCACCTGTGCTTCACTGTCTACGAGTCCATCCGTATCCGCATCGACACGCGCAAAGGAAATGGCGTTCTCCTCACCGCCTGCATTTTCCAGGAACTGCATGAAGCTGATATCGATCAGGGAATCCATGACAGCCACATCAATGCCACGGTCGGTATACAACCGTACGGAAGCGGCCTGACGCGCAGGATCAGAAGTATAGTAGACTTTCTTGTCCGTCTTGCCCTCGTTACGTGACTTGTATTCTTCCAGCGTATAGTGCTCGCCGGCGGTAGTCTTCAGAAGCAGGCTGCCTTTGATCTGCTCATAGAATTTCTCATCACGCAGACAACCGTACTTGACGAACGGGTGGATGTCATCCCAGTACGTCTCGTATTTTTCGCGCTCTGTATTCATCAGGCCGTTCAGCTTGTCGGCTACTTTCTTGGTGATGTGGGAGCTCAGACGCTTCACATAGCCATCGTTCTGCAGGAAACTGCGGCTGACGTTGAGCGGCAGGTCAGGGCAGTCCAGGACGCCGCGAAGAAGCAGCAGGAATTCGGGAACGATCTCCTTGATGTTGTCTGCTACGAATACCTGACGGTTGAACAGCTTGATCTCGCCTTCCTGACCGCCAAAGTCCTTGCGGATGCGCGGGAAGTAGAGGATGCCTTTCAGATTGAACGGGTAATCTACGTTCAGATGGATCCAGAACAGCGGTTCTTCAAACGTATTGAACAGCTTGCGGTAGGTTTCCTTGTACTCATCTTCCGTACAGTCTTTGGGTGCTTTCAGCCACAGCGGATGCGTATCATTGATGGGCTGCGGTGCCTTGGGCTCTTCGCCTTCCTTGGGCGGTTCAGGTTTATCTGCCGTGTTTTCCAGATAGATGGGCACAGCCATATATCCGCAGTAACGGTTCAGGACTTCGCGTACACGGTCGAATTCCAGGAACTCCTTTTCCGCTTCGCTGATGTGGAGCGTTACGGTAGTACCGCGCGTGTCCCGCGTTCCGGTGTTCAGCACAAAGGAAGTGCCATCTTCGCTTTCCCAGCGTACAGGGGAAGCTCCTTCCTGCCAGGAGAGAGTATCAATGGTAACACGGTCAGCGGGCATGAATGCGCTGTAAAAGCCCAGGCCGAAATGACCGATGATGCCGCCCTTGTCATCTCCCTGATAGTTTTTGAGAAACTCCTCTGCGCCGCTGAAAGCGACCTGGTTAATGTACTGATCGACTTCTTCGGCAGTCATGCCGATGCCGTTATCAGTGAAGCGCAGTTCCTGGTTTTCCTTATCTACGGTGACCGTCACATGCAGGTCTTCGCTGTCTTCACCGGTCGCCATGCGGTACTTGGTGATAGCATCACAGCCGTTCGCGACCAGTTCGCGGATGAAAATATCCTTATCAGAATACAGCCAGCGCTTGATGACCGGCATGATATTCTGAGCATGAATGGAAATGTTGCCTTTTTTGATTTCTGACATAGTGTTTTGCCTCCCGGAATGATTCTTGTTCCAACTATATATTATATCACTTATGTAAAGTCCCATACAGGAAATTATGCAGTTTTTCCGAACGAATGTACATGCTGTTATTCTGAATACATAGAAAGCTGCAACTGATGTTATTCTGAATTACCAGATTGTTGTACGCTTTCAGTAATCGCTCCAAACGCTTCGCTTTGCATCATTTTGCGGTGCCGGGACTTGCCATGGCTTACTGAAAAAACGTTGACACTTCAATGCCTTTTCCTTTATAATATCTTTTTGTGAATGAATGCAGGGGGAGGAGAACGGTATGCTGAAGGACGAGGTGGCCCGCAGAAGGACATTTGCCATTATCAGCCATCCGGACGCCGGTAAAACGACCCTGACGGAGAAGCTGCTGCTGTACGGCGGTGCGATTCGGCAGGCGGGTTCGGTAAAGGCGCGCAAGGCTGAACGTCATGCCACCAGTGACTGGATGGAGATCGAAAAACAGCGTGGTATCTCTGTCACTTCCAGTGCCATGCAGTTCTCTTTCAACGGCTTTGATATCAATATTCTGGATACGCCCGGACACCAGGACTTCTCCGAGGATACCTATCGTGTACTGGTAGCTGCAGACAGCGCGGTAATGCTGATTGACGCAGCCAAGGGCGTTGAGGAACAGACAGTCAAGTTGTTCAAAGTATGCCGTATGCGCGGCATTCCGATTTTCACATTTATCAACAAAATGGACCGCGCCGCGAAGGATCCGTTCGCGTTGATGGATGAACTGGAAGAGGTGCTTGGGATTCGTTCCTGCCCCATCAACTGGCCTATCGGTACTGACGGTGACTTCCAGGGAGTATATCACCGTGATAAGAAGCAAGTCGAATTGTATTTCGGCGGCGATCACGGTAAAAGAAAAGCTGAAAAGACTGAGATAGCGCTGGACGATCCTGCGCTTCCGGGGATGCTGGAGAAGCATTATCTGAACCGCCTTCATGAAGAGATCGAACTACTTGACGAAGCAGGTGAGGAGTTTGACCTTGAGGCGGTACGTGAAGGCCGTCTGACACCCATGTTCTTTGGCAGCGCAGTGACCAACTTTGGTGTCGAGCCGTTCCTTGAGCGTTTCCTGCAGTACACGCCGCCACCGTTGCCGCGTGAGAGCAACGAGGGAATTGTGGAACCAGAGGATGAGCGCTTCTCAGGGTTTATTTTCAAGATCCAGGCAAACATGAATCCCGCGCACCGTGACCGGCTTGCATTCCTGCGTGTGGTAAGCGGTGAATTCCACAAAGGCATGACCGTATGGCATTCGGGAACTGGCAAGGAAATCCAGGTCAAACAACCGCAGCAGTTCATGGCAGATGAGCGCGAAGGCATTGAAGTTGCATATCCCGGAGATATTATTGGCCTATTTGACCCTGGGATATATCATCTGGGCGATACTCTCTGCGTAGGGCGTAAGATCAAGTTTGAAAAGATCCCCGTTTTCGCTCCTGAACATTTTGCGCGTGTACGCCCGCTCGACAGTATGAAACGCAAACAGTTCGTTAAAGGTGTGCTGCAGCTGAGCGAGGAAGGCGCGATTCAGACGTTCCTGCGCAAAGAGACAGGCCGCGAGGATTTCCTGGTCGGCGTGGTCGGTGTTCTGCAGTTTGATGTTCTGACGTACCGCCTGAAGAGCGAATATGGTGTCGATCTGGTACTTGAACAGCTGCCTTTCCGCTATGTGCGCTGGGTGACTGCCTCCCAGGTTCCGGTAGCGGATTTGAAGCTGACTTCTACGTCGGCCCGTGCATATGATGCTGAAGAGCATGAAGTACTGCTGTTTGAAAACGAATGGAGCATCCGCCTCGCGCAGGAGAACAACAAGGGCCTGGAACTGGCGGAACTTGCGCCGCGTGAGGCTTTTTAAGGGAATTAGGAAAGGCTGACTGACAACATATGATTCGCAATGATATCCGCAATATAGCTATTATCGCTCACGTTGACCACGGCAAGACCAGCCTAGTCAACGAAATGCTGAAACAGGGCGGCGTTTTCCGCGAAAACCAGGAAGTTGCTGACCGCGTTATGGACAGCAATGATCTTGAGCGCGAGCGCGGCATAACAATTCTGAGTAAGAATACCGCTGTACACTATCATAATGCCAAGATCAACATCGTTGACACTCCCGGCCATGCCGATTTCGGCGGCGAAGTAGAACGCGTGCTGAAAATGGTAGATGGCGTTCTGCTGCTTGTGGACAGCTTTGAGGGCCCCATGCCGCAGACACGGTTCGTGCTGAGCAAGGCGCTGGAACTCAGCCTGCCTGTCCTTATCTGCATCAACAAGATCGATCGCCCCGATGCACGCTGTGCGGAAGTGGTGGATGAGATCCTCGATCTGCTGATTGAACTGGATGCCGACCCGGATACGCTGGAACGCCCGATTCTGTATGCGTCTGCCCGTAAGGGTACCTGCACGCTTGATCTGGAAGAAGAGGGTACAGACCTGCGACCGCTGTTTGAAGCGATTATGAAATATATTCCCGCACCCGAAGGCGATGATGAGGGCCCGGCACAGGTACTGATCTCCACGATCGACTATAATGATTATGTGGGCCGTATCGGCGTGGGACGTATCACCCGTGGTGCGCTGAAAGAAGGGCAGATGGTTGTTCGCTGCAATTATCTGGAGGAGGGCAAGGTCTCTGCACCATGGCGCCTGACTGGACTGTTTACTCATGACGGATTGAAACGTCTGCCTGCTGAAGAAGTAAGGATGGGAGATATCGTAGCATTAACAGGACTGGAAGACATTTCTATTGGCGACACTGTATGTGCCCCGGAAATGCCTGACCCGCTGCCATTCGTGCATATTTCCGAGCCTACTGTAACGATGACTTTCTCAGTCAACGACAGCCCGTTTGCTGGCAAAGAAGGAACATATGTGACCAGCCGTCACCTGCGTGCACGCCTGTATCGTGAGCTCCAGACAGACATGAGCCTGCGTGTTGAAGACGGCGAGACAACGGAATGTTTCAATGTTTGCGGACGTGGCGAATTGCACCTGTCGATCTTGATCGAGACTATGCGCCGCCAAGGCTATGAATTCCAGGTCAGCAAGCCGGAAGTCATTCTTAAGGAAATCGATGGCGTGACATGTGAGCCGATCGAGCGCATGGTAGCTGATGTCCCGCAGGCATATGCCGGTGCTGTCATCGAAAAGATGGGCCGCCGCCGCGGTACGCTGGAAAAGATGGACGGCAGTGACCGTGTGCGCCTTGAATTCCTGGTACCCAGTCGTGGCTTGTTCGGATACCGCAGTGAATTCCTGACCGATACACGCGGCGAAGGGATTATGAGCAGCGTGTTTGAACGTTATGAGCCCTTCCGCGGGGATATCCCGCATCGCAGTGTTGGCGCTCTGATCGTGTACGAAACAGGTGAGACGACTACTTATGGACTGTTCTATACGCAGGAACGCGGTACACTGTTTGTAGGCAGTCAAGTTCCGGTCTATGCGGGTATGATCTGCGGCGCGAACAGCCGTCCTGGTGATATCGTATGCAATGTATGTCGCAAAAAGCACGTGACCAATACGCGCAATAGCAGCGCGGCTGAAGAAAGTATGCGCCTGGTCAGTGTACATCCGCTGACGCTGGAGGAGTGCCTGGAGTTTATCGATGACGATGAGCTGCTGGAGATTACTCCCAAGAGCCTGCGTATGCGCAAACGTACGCTCAGCCATGAGCAGCGCGCAAAGAACGCTGCCCGCGGTATAAAGGCATAAATGATTAACGGCAAGACGCTCAGGCGTTTTGCCGTTTTATGAAGGAGAGAAATACCGTGCAATATGCAGTCGCTGCAGCTTTTGCTGTAATGATTGTCTGTTACCTGGCTTTTCAGAGGATCAAGACCATTCCCGGGCACTCTAAAGCCCTGTCCATCACAGTCAAATGTGCTGCTACCGCCATGGCGGTGGTTACAGCACTGATTGGATGTATCAAAAACCCCCAGCCTGCATACTGGATCA
This sequence comes from Clostridia bacterium, assembly GCA_017544935.1. GTDB lineage: Bacteria > Bacillota > Clostridia > Christensenellales > Aristaeellaceae > SFMI01. The sequence continues at coordinate 5,926 of JAFYDF010000126.1, read as the reverse complement.
TACTGGCAGGGCTTGCAGTCTGTACGATAGCAGACGGTGTGCTGTGCGTACGGTTCATAACAGGCGGGGCGATCTTTGGATTAGGGCATGTTTTATATATTGTGGCATTTTGCGTGATGCATCGTCCGACGTGGGCGAGTTTGATATTGTTTGCCGCATTGCTGGGATTGGTTACAGCGTTCTTTTCACGGTACCGCAAACGTATCGGACGCAGACTTCCTCTTGTTCTGGGTTATGCTACATTGCTCTGCTTGATGGTCAGCATGGCATTACCGCAGAAGCCGCTGTTCTTTGCGGGTGCCCTGCTCTTTGCAGCTTCAGATGCCCTGCTCGCATATCTGGCTGTTGACCGCAATCATATGTGGTTGGATTACATAAGCCTTGGTGCCTATTATCTCGGTCAGTTCCTGCTTGCACTAGCAATAGTGGTAGGGTAAAGGCTGATCGGTTAGAATAAAAGAGACTGTCTCAAACTACAATGAGATAGTCTCTTTTAAAATCCATCAATGGTTTTACTGCGCCTTTGCAGAATAACGAATCAGTTACGGAGCAATGTACTGTACACTTTCCTGTGTAAGAACGAAGATCTGTGTGCCGTCAGCAACATTGACATGAGGAATACCTATGGCATCCAAAGCGATGGCAGCTTCGTTGTCCGCAAGCCCGGCTGCCAGAACTGCCATGCCGCCGGGTTTCAGCAAAGATGCTGTATTTGCAGCTGCCGGATTCCGGCCTACACCATGATGCGGGTATTTGACGATATCGCTGATCATCAATTTGCCGTATGCAGCAATGGTACGATCCATTGGCTCATCATCACGATCGGTCAGGACTTTGACGGCATCTCCGGGGAAAAGCATGCTGTGCTCACCGATTTCCGCACGGATCCACATAGTATTGCAGTTCACTACACGCACTGGAACATTCGGATATACCTTTTCGGGTTTATCCGCGAAATAGTACTTGAGAATATAGCTGAGGCCACCAGGTTCACCCCAGTCGCTGAGCGGCGCAAACAGCTGAATGCGGCCGTCCTGCAGAGGCAGTTCGCGTAGTTCGCCAAAGCGGAGCATATGAATGGGAGTCTCAGGAGAATAATCGAGGATTGCTTTCAGCAACAGAGAACGCCGGTAAACATCGCCATTCCGCAAATTGGAATAAGTTCCGTCGGTAGTCAGAGCAGTGGCCGGAGGCAGGTATACGGCATCAACAGCAAAGCATGGTTCGGGAAGGATCTCTTCATATAGCGTTTCCACATGGTCGACATGGCAGTGCGTGATAAGCAGGGTCAGATGCAGACGGTTTTCGGGAATATCTTCCAGAACTGCCTCTTTCAGGAACCTGCGGCGCAATGCGAGCAACGCTTCCAACGTGCATTTGTTGGCATGCCCCCCGTCGATCAGATAAATATCAAGCTGCTCTGCACCATGCATCAACAGCAGTGCTGAGTCGGATTTCGCTTTCTCGGGGTTAGGGATCATGCGGATTTCAAGCGCCCCATTACCATGAATGAGTGAATTGATGCTGTTCATGATTATTCCACAAGATGGCAAGTTATGCCATGTTCGTCAATAATGAAGGTATAGCTGCCGTCTTCAGTCGTGACATAACTGGTGCCGAGCATCTCCAGATGCGTGCCGGCAGCGGCACGTGCGCCATCGGTTGTTATTACAGCAATGCCATCTTTTTTCAGCAGCTGATTCTTTACGATAGGTGCAGCGGGATTACGGGCAATACCATGATGTGGGTACTTGACAATATCACTGATGACTTCATCCTTGTAGGCGTTTGCCATAAGATCCAAGGCCTCGTCAGAGCGATCGCCTTTCTTTTTCATGATATCGCCTGTGAAGAGCACACTGTAATCCCCTAAGGACACATGCAGCCATTCACTGTTGGCGTTGAGTACTACATTGGGGACCTCATCTTTGCGTTTGAGAACGTTGCCGCCGGAATAATAAACGGATTCGATGTACTTGAGCTTGTCACCAATGCCCCAGTCCTCAAGCGGCGCATAGATCTTGGCATTACCGCAAGCAAGCGCAAGCTCCAGTGTCTGGCCGTATTCCAGCTCGTAGACCGAAGTGCTGGGCGTGTGGTGCTTCACAAGATCTAAGATCCGCGGACGATACTTGATGTCACCGTTTTTAGTGTTGTTATATGTTCCGTCGGTTACCAATGCGGTTGCGGGTGGCATGTAAATTGCGTCGATCGTAAATAGCGAGGATGGCAGAATGTTTACGCATAGTTCTTCAACGTGATCCTTGTGGAAGTGTGTGATAAACAGCGTGAGGGCAAGCTTATAGTTCTTATTCTTGACTTCATCGCCCAGTCCAAGGGATTCCATGAGGGCTTTGCGCAGGTTTGCCAGCTCCAGAAAACACACTCCGTTGCCCAGACCGCCGTCGACGACTATGACCTGAAGTTCTTCTTTGCCATGGCAAATCACCAGTGTGGCATCCGATTTGGCATTTGTCGGAGTGGTGAGAAAGCGTACTTCCAACTGCTCGGTATCAGCTTTGATCAGAGAGTTGAGCCGTACCGGCTGCTCCGCTGCAAAAGCAAAGCAAGGGAGCAGCAGGACGAGGACCAGAAGTAATGAGAATATACGCCGCGAATTATGAGCGAATCTCTGCATTGAACTTCTCCTTACAGATCTTGAGTACTTTGTTCATGATCGGGTTCAGAGTATCATCTGTCAGCGTCTGGTCAGGTGAACGGAAGGTCAGCGAGAACGCAGCACTCTTGACATTCGGACCAAGCTGCATGCCACGGAAAATATCAAAGAGACGGATATCCTCAAGCAGCGAACCAGCGGCAGAACGCATTGCATCCATGACCGGTCCCAGAGGCTGGGATTCAGGCATGACCATCGCCAGGTCGCGGCTGACTGCCTGCATATGGGATACGGCAGCAGCCTGTCCCATCGGAACAGCAGCGGCATAGAGAGCGACCAGATCAACCTCAGCCAGCAATGTAGTCTCAGGCAGATCATACTTCTGAGCGATATCCGGATGAATCTGACCGAGCTGTGCGATCACGGCATCACCGCAGGTCAGCCGTGCGCTGCGGCCCGGATGATAATAGCAGTCGGCACCGGGTACTACGGTTACGCTGACGCCTTCCTGCACGCAGAGGGTTTCCACCGCGCCGCGCAGCGAGAAAAAGTCAAGTCCCTTGCCATAAGCACCCATCGCCAGAGCCGGGGATTCGCGGAAGAGGCCCTCTTCCGTGCGCTCAGTGCTGAACAGGGTACCGAACTCATACAGCTGCGCGCGTTCATTGCCGTAATGATAGTTGCTGCCGAGAATGCGCAGCATATCCGGCGCGAGTGTAGTACGCATGCAGGCGGTGTCTTCACCCAGCGGATTGCGAACCAGGATGGGATTCATGCGCGGATCATCCTCGGGCAGACCCAGAGAAGCGATTGCTTTGCGGCTGACAAAGGAGTAGGTCATTATTTCGTCATATCCCAGTGCACTGAGCAGGGGACGCAACTGACGCTTGCGCTGCATCATGGGATTGAATCCACCAGGAGTGGTCTCTCCACGTAGACGGGTGGAAGGAATGCGGTCGTAGCCGACCATGCGCAGCACTTCCTCGCAAATGTCTGCATCGCCTTCAACGTCCTGACGGTAATCAGGAGCAGTAACTGTCAGACAGTCGCCGTCCAGGGATACAGTGAAGTTCAGCTTGGTCAGCGCATCTACCATTTCCTCAGCAGCGATATCTACACCGGTACGCGCTGCCAGACGCTTCACAGAGCAAACAATAGGCTGCGGCGGATCAAGCTTCTCATAGTAGTCATAATGCCCGCTGACAATCTCGCCGGCATCCAGCTGTTCAACCAACTGGCAGGCACGGTCCAGAGCGGTCATGACTGTGTTTGCGGAAACACCGCGCTCGAAGCGTCCGCTCGATTCAGTACGGATGCCCATACGGCGTGCAGACAGGCGGGTGACAGCACGGTCGAAAGTAGCACACTCGAACATGACTTCGGTCGTGCCTTCGGTGATTTCGCTCTCCTCGCCGCCCATGATGCCGGCCAGACCCGTGGGGCCTTCGGCGTCGCAGATGAGCAGGTCGTTTTCGGTCAGGGCATGATCCTTGCCATCCAGTGTACGCAGAGCCTCGCCGGGCTCAGCGGTACGCACGATGATCTGGCGTCCGCGGACTTTGTTCAGATCGAAAGCGTGCATCGGATGACCTGTCTCCAGCATAACCAGGTTGGTGATGTCAACGATGTTGTTAATGGAACGCATGCCGGCTGCATGCAGTACCTGGCGGATCCATAGTGGAGAAGGCGCAATGCGCACGTTCTTGATCACTCGTGCGGCATAGCGCGGGCACTTTTCGTGGTCACGTACGTAAACCGATACATGGTCACGGATATCACCGCCGACTTCATGGATAGATACCTCAGGCAGATTCAGCTTGGTTCCCAGAGCGGCAGCAGTCTCGCGCGCGATACCCCAGACGCACAGGCAGTCGGGACGGTTCGCGAGGATCTCAAAATCGACTGCATAATCATCCAGGCCGAAGATCTTCCGCACATCCATTCCCAGCGGATAATCCTCATTGAAAATCAACAGACCGGCTTCACCGACTGAGGGATAAAGCTCGACCGGAACACCGATCTCGGGACCGGAACAGAGCATTCCGTAGCTTTCTACGCCGCGGAGCTTACCCTTGTTGATGACATGGCCACCGGGCAGCTTTGCACCGACCAGTGCAACGGGGACCAGGATGCCTTCACGGACATTCGGCGCACCACAGACAATCTGCAGGGGTTCACCGGAACCTACGTCCACGGTGCAGACATGCAGATGATCGCTGTTTTCATGATCGCGGCAGGTCAGAACACGGCCGACGACGACTTTCTCGCATTCGGCGCCCAGGTAATCGATGCTCTCGACGGCGGTACCGTGCATGATCATCTGTGATTCATATTCGGCAGGGGATACGGGGATATCGGCATATTGACGAATCCAATTCATGGAAAGTTTCATATTCTGTCTCCTCCTCAGCGGAACTGGCGCAGGAAGCGCTCGTCGCCTTCATACAGCAGGCGCATGTCCTTGATACCGTAGCGCAGCATGGTGATGCGCTCCAGGCCGATGCCGAAAGCAAAGCCTGTATACTCATGCGGATCAATGCCGCACATCTCAAGCACTTTGGGGTTGACCATGCCGCAGCCCAGTACTTCGATCCAGCCCGTACCTTTGCAGATACGGCAGCCTTTGCCGCGGCAGGAGATGCAGGTCAGGTCAACCTCGGCACTGGGCTCGGTGAACGGGAAGAAGGAGGGGCGGAAACGGGTCTCGATATCATTGCCATACAGCTTCTTGAAAAGCGCATCCAGTGTACCCTTCAGATCACCCATCGTGACGTCCTTATCGATGACCAGACCTTCGATCTGATGGAACACGGGGCTGTGAGTGGCGTCTACTTCATCCGCACGGAAAACGCGGCCGGGGCAGGCAATGCGGATAGGAGGCTTGCGGCTGAGCATTGTACGTGCCTGCACGGGCGAAGTGTGTGTGCGCAGCACGGTGTTGTCGTCCACATAGAAGGTATCCTGCGCGTCACGTGCAGGGTGATTCTTGGGCAGGTTGAGCAGTTCGAAATTAAACCGATCCAGCTCAATTTCAGGGCCTTCCACAACATCAAAGCCCAGGCCGGTCAATGCAGCAAGCACTTCTTCCAGGGCGAGCGTGTTAGGATGCACCGTGCCGATACGCGGAAGCTCGCGCGGTTCTGTGACGTCGATGGCGTCACGCTGCATTTTGAGTTCGCGCTCTTTGGCTTTCATCATGGAAAAGCGCTCGTCCAGCAGAGCACTGATCTGCTCACGGCCGGCATTGATCAACTGACCGGCGGCAGGGCGCTCTTCGGGGGAAAGCTGTCCCATGGAACGCAGCAGTGC
>JAFYDF010000125.1 GCA_017544935.1 Clostridia bacterium | reverse complement strand
GGCTGGCTCTTGATGAAATCCTGCAGGTCTTGGATCAGGCGCATCTGCTCATCCTTGACCACGCTGTCCACCTCGGCCTGCTTTCGCATTTCCCGGAGCCGGAGGATTTCATCGGCGATGGCGTCGTAATCATCCTTCTGGTTGGCCTTCTTCACAAGCTCTTTTTGCAGATCCCGAAGGCGCTCGTCGATGACCTCCGGTGAAAGGGAGTCTCCCTGTCTGACCACCGTGGCAATGTTGGTCTGCAGCGTTTGCAGGAAATCATCCTTCTGGCAGAGCACCTGATTGATGGCCTTATCAGCCTATATTGCTGATTGCATTCAAACACTACCAAACACTTTAGCAAGTGGAAACGCTGACCAGCACAATGCACAGACTGATTGCGGACTGCGGAATATTATGGTTTCGACAGATCCTCCCTATTACGACAACATCAATTACGCTGAGTGTGCAGACTTCTTCTATACTGGCAACATTAGACCACGACATCGATCCTGACAGGCGGCACATCCTCTATCCGGCGCCCATCCATATCGGCAGGAAAGTCTGGATCGGTGCAGGGGTTATTATCACAAAAGGTGTGACGATCGGGGACAATTCTATCGTCGCGGCTGGCGCAGTAGTGACGCATGACATTCCCTCCAATGTGATCGCAGCAGGTGTGCCGGCAAGGATTCTCAGAGAGATCTGATAGAGGAATCAGGGAATGGTATTTGATATTGGAAACAAGTGCCTGCTGTCACCGTGAACAGGAACCAGAATACGGTTGCACAGTCCTCTTGACATACCCTGCCTGCAGGTATAAAATAAGGCTGATCGTTAAATAATTATCTATCAGGAGGTGCATTTATTATGATGGGAAGGCTTCGTGCAATGCGTGAACCTTTGAAATATGTTCAGGGAAGGGACGCTCTCTATAAGTTCCATGAAGAGATGGGATATATGGGTAAGAGATGGCTCTTCGTATGCTCCAACAGCGGATTCAAGGCGTGCCATGACAAGATTGAATCCAGCTTCGGCGAACTGGATGATTACAGACGCTATGAGATATTTGGCGGTGTCTCCAGTAACGGCGAGATCGAGAAGATGATGCAGATTGTCAAGAAAGACAACATTGAGGTTGTTGTTGCTGTAGGCGGCGGAAGCGCTGTTGATACGGCCAAGGCAACGGCATATTATACCGGCAAGCACATCGTGATCGTTCCGACCGTTGCGGCTACGGACGCACCGTGTACAGGTCTTTCCGTGATCTACAACGATGATCACAGTTTTGACCGGTATCTGTTTTACCCGACGAATCCGGATGCGGTAATCGTTGACTGCACCGTAATCGCGAATGCTCCGGTCCGTTTCCTGGTGTCCGGAATGGGCGACGCTCTTGGTACCTACTTTGAGGGACGCGCGTCCATCCGTACCGAGTCAGCAAGTCTGGAAGGAACGGGCATCACCCGAGCTGGCCAGGCACTGGCGAAGCTTTGCTACGAGACACTGCGGGAATACGGAAAGATGGCAATCGAAGCCTGCAAGTTGCATGTGGTCACTCCTGCCCTGGAGAACATCATCGAAGCTAATGTGTATCTTTCCGGCGTCGGCGCTGATAACGTGAACTGCGCAGCGGCTCATTCGTTCTATAACGGTGTTACCGCTGTCGGATGCAAGCATGCGGATCATGGTGACTGTGTGGCATTTGGTACACTGGTTCAGCTCATCCTGGAAGGCGTTCCGAAGGAAGAGTTTGAGGAAGTGCAGAATTTCTGCCTGGAAGTCGGCCTTCCCGTGACGTTGGAGCAGATCGGCATCACGAGCGAGGAGCAGGTGAAGATCATTGCTGAGAACGCCTGCGTCCCCGGTGAAACGATCCACAACCTGGCAGGTGATGTGCAACCCTGTGAGATGTATGATGCCATTCTGCATGCGGATGCCCTTGGCAAAGCGGTTCTTGCAGAATAAGCGCCGGGCATTTGGACAACAATAAGAAGGATGTTGGGGTGACAGATCCTTTTGCCTCAACGAGGAATGGGTTGCCGCACTGCGGCAACCCATCTTTGCATATTATTAAGGACAACATAGGTATTCATCATGGGCAAAAAGAGAAGCATTAACTTGATCATCGGGCCGCTGCTGTTTGTACTGTTCAGCGTACTTCTTCCATCTTCCGTCTTTTCCACCTTCGCTGCCAGGTCCGCGATCGGTACGGTTGCGTGGATGGCGTACTGGTGGGTGACCGGACCGATCGACTACGCGGTCACCGCCTTTCTCCCGATCGCGCTGAACGCGCTGTTCCAGATGACGGACATGTCGTCTGTGATCGCGAACTACGCCTCGGAGACGATCCTTCTGCTGCTGGGAGCGTCCATTCCTGCAGGAGCTGCTGGATGATCTGGCGCTTTCCTTCTGTCATAACGACTTTGTGGATGGGTTTCTTTTCTCTTTTTGCCATAGAAACCTGCTAACAAAAGTCAAGAGCTTTTCAGCAGGTTTTTATATTTCTCATGATTCGATTTTTGTGTACAACAATAAGGCCGGAATAATAACCCAGCCTG
>JAFYDF010000124.1 GCA_017544935.1 Clostridia bacterium | reverse complement strand
CAGTACCGTTCATACTTGGGGCCCGCATCCGAGTTTATTCTGGTCTACTGGTTTGAAAATGAGTACCCTGATGTATTCAGAAGCTTCGGGCAGAAGTCCGATCTTGATGTCTATCTTGCCTGGAACGGAATCCGAAACAACGAGGAGACCGAGGATTTTCTACGTGCGCAATCAAGCCGGGGACGCGTGCAGATAGAGCAGAACTGTGTCCTTGTCGCCTATCCTGTTATGACCGACGCGTTTAAAGACTGTGAGGCAGGCACGATCTGCTTTATCGTTCCGAAATCATCCCTATTGAACCGCATAAAGCTTTCCGCCAATCTGTCTGCTGAAGATTGCAGCCTGTATTACAACGGACAGCCTATCGTGGAATCAAAGACTGTTTCTGAATACATAATGGCATCTGATGCCAACGGTTTCTCGCTTAAAGTCGCATGTCCACGGATCACACTAAAAGAGCTCATAACATCATTTGACAATATATCCGTACTGCTCATTGTCGGAATGATTCTCATTGTGGGCATCATCGTTCTAGCATACGCGTGTTACCGCCCGATTCGCAAGCTTGTTGAAAAGTACAGCGGCACAAAGCCTCTGAAGAGCAATGAGCTGGTCGTGTTGGATGGGATCATGCACCATCTTCAGGCCGACTCTGAAGAGCTCGGTCAACGTAGCTCCAGCCAAACGGCACTGATCAGGAATTACCTGCTTCTGATGTTGTTGAACAATGTTTCCACACACCATCTCTCAGAAGACCTAGCAGCTTCCGGGATCCTGTTTCCCAATCCCCTTTTCTCTGTAATGACCGTACGTCCCCTGAAGCATGTCTCGCCTGCAGATATGGAGCTGATTGCCCGCAATATATACGAGTTCTCCGAAGAGAACGCTTTGCTGTATGTAACGGAGAGCAATCCTGAAAAACAGATCCTGAGCATTATCTGCAATTATGAACCAGACTGTCTGAGCGCGGCAGAAAAAAAGATCGCAGGGTATCTGGAATACCAGCCCTGCAGCTTTGTAATCGGTCACGGTCAGGCCACAAATAACATCAACGGCATTTCCGCTTCATATCTGACAGCGCAAGCACAGATGGAAAAGAGCGAAACGATCGATGCGCCCGAAGCTCCCGCAGATCTGAAAGCAATCTTGGAGCGCATACGCAAGGACCTATATCGCAGCGATTCGGCTGCCGCTATTCTGGACGTCTCATACTATTTGGATGTATGCAGCGACGAAAATTCCGAATTGTTGCGCCGCTACTACGTCTTTAACCTAAAACGTGCTGTGCAGCAGGTAAGCGAAGAGCTGAATTACCGGCTTTCCAATGAGCAGTTGAGCGCAGTACTGGTTGCGAACGACCGTCAGAGTCTATCGCGTTCACTGGGTGAACTAATCGAAATGATCTGCGACAGTATCCGCAAGCAGAATGAGCATACCGCACTGTCCGTTCCGCATATGGTAATAGACTATCTCAAGAAACATTATTGTGATTACGATATCTCAGCACAGAAAGCAGCGGAAGAACTGGGCATAGGCATCAATCGTACAAACAGTATCATACGTGAGCAGACCGGTCACACATGCAAGGAATACATAACTCAGCTCCGCATGGAGCATGCGGCACAGCTGTTGCGCGAGAGCAACACGCCCATTGCCGATATCAGCAGCAAGACCGGTTACGCAAGCGTATCCCATTTCATAAAGCGGTTCAAAGGCGCCTATGGCGAAACTCCCGATTCATTCAGAAAACGTCAAGTCATACCGAGGTCAGAAGAATAAGCTGCTTTGGCAGTCTATTCAAAAAAGCAGGAGAGAAATTCGCCCTCTTCCTGCTTTTTCGATTTTCTTATCAGCTTTAAATGCTATTTGTTGACCTGTAAAACCTCATCCCTTTACTGTACCAACCATCACGCCGTTAACCATGTACTTCTGAACGAGCGGATAAACAATGATCATTGGCAGGATAGAAATAACGATGGCGCAATACATGATCAGTACCTTTGCAAGATTTACCACGTTTGCATCTGGACTATCCGCGTCCACTGCCGCTGTGGAGGAAGATATAACGATCTCTCTGAGCCACAGCTGTAGCGGGTACATGTCCCTGTTCTTGATATACAGAGCAGTATGGAACCATGAGTTCCACTGTTGAATAAAGTAGTATAGTATCACTACTGCCAGAATTGACTTCGATACGGGCAAAATGATCTCAAACAGGACTTTGAAATGCCCAGCACCATCTATTTCCGCAGCTTCGCACAGTGAGTCAGGTATTGTCTCAAAGGAATTGCGCATGATCATGACATTGAATACGTTTATGCAGTGTGGCAGAATAAGACGGAATTACACGAATACTCTCTGTTGCACAAATTATTGGATAGTATCTCCATGATGAATTATTCTGGAAATATCCGTCAGCATTTATCAGATTACCATGAGAAACGCGACGAACTGAATAAGCAGTACCTCCTCTATAGAATAATTGTATTGGAAACTCATCAGCAATGCAAGTTGAACGTCCGAACTGGTCTTAACTTGTTTATGGTTTTAAAAACACGATAGGGTGCGATAGAGATGGAAGCCAATAGAAACTATGTATTATTAGACTCGTTCCGTCCGTCTCATCTTCCGTCCACATCGGGTTTGGTTTCTTTTCTTGACAGATGCGCAACCACAATTCCCGTGCTGATCAGGATGAACGCAGCAAGGTACTGCCAGTGCCAAATGTTTTCATGCAATAGCAGTGCGCCAAAAATGCACGCGAACACTGGTCCCGAGAACTTGATTATAAACAGTTTCGACAGCGAGTGATCCTTTACGATGCTGAACCACATACAGTAGCCAATAATAGATGCAAAACAGATATATCCAAACACAGGCAGCACTTGGATTCTAAACACGGGGATCTTTCCTCCCATGCATGCCGCAATAATCACGAGCAATATACCGCCTGTCAACTGGGATACACCCGTTGTTATTATTGCCGGATTCATTCGCATGGCCTTTTTACTTGCAAGATTGGAAACGACTGTACAGACAGAAGCGCAGATAATGAGCCCATCCCCCAGCATAAGTTTGCCGGTGTTTCCGCCAGCATTAATGATAACAATGCCCGCGAACCCAATCAGCGCACCAATGATCTTATATATGCTGAACTTTTCCTCTCGGATGAAAAGGAACGAAAAACAGATATAGAATAGAGCGCCCAACTGCTTCAGGATCGCTGTTTTCGAGCTTTCCGTCAGTGTGAGCCCAATATATGTACACGCGTAATGCAGTACGATCGCAAATATGCCCATCACACAGATCGGCACGATACTCCGCCGTATATCCGTGCAAACTCTTTCATGCCTAAAATGGGCTATCAGAATGATGACCGCACCGCATAACACAAAACGAGCACCCGCAAACATGAGCACGTCCGCTGTCTGCGCTGTGTCGATCTCAAACACGCTGTATCCTTTCTTCACCATCGGAAACAGCGATCCCCACAGCAGCATTACAAGCAGCGCCTTTATAAGTGTCATTCGTTCTTCCTTTGCCGAGCACTGCATAAATCTATTCCTTCTTAAAAAAACCTGTTAATCTTTGACAACGCCCACCCCGCACAGATGCAGGGTGGGCGCAGGCAACAATACGCTACCTTACAGAACTGTCATCTTATTTCCCGAAATAACGGTCATACTGTGCCTGACGGACAGCCAGCACATCCTGCAGACCGATGGAGTTCAGTTCTTCGACGCAGGACTCATAGTCGTTAATGTCATATACACCGGTCAGGAAGTTTACGGTCATCTCCTTCAGATATGTCTTGACATCTGCTTCGTACATATCCAGGACTTCAGCTTCCTCCAATGTGTTCATAGGAGTAATCATGCCCACGTCATTGTTGAAGTTATAGAGCAATGCTTTCTGAGCTTCTTCACAGTAGATTTTCAAATTCTTCATCTGATTCTCAGTATACTGTGAAGCCAGTGTCTTGGTGCAGTATTCGGAATTAAGGAACTCATCATAGGACTTCCAGTTCAGCGGGCCATAGTACTGCTGATACCAGCCAATCTGGGAAGCATCCGGCAGGAAGGAGTCAATTACCAGCATGTAGCCGCGGGCCTTACCGGTAGACATGATGTCTTCATACTTGTTGGAAGCAGTAAAGGTATACAGTCCGGAATCCGGATCGACTTCATAGGTCTCGCCTTCAATGCCGAAGGTAACCCACTTCGCATACTCCTGCGTACAAATAGTATCAAGGAAAGCAGCAACTGCCTTGGGATCTGCTTTCGCAGAGAAGCCCCAGCGGCTCCATACCTTGTAGCCGTGAGAGATGTTCATAATAGGCTCGATTCCCTCAACAGCCTGTATCAGAGGCATTGCAGTATAAACAGCTTCAGCGGACTGGAAGGTATGATCCGCCAAAGCAACGCCATAGTACATCGCTACACAGTCATCCTGCATGATTGTGTTCAGAAGATCACCTTCAGACGTTCCGCCGTTATAGTAGCTTACTTCGTCAGACAGATAGGCCAGTCCCTTGTCCACCAGCTCCTGCAGGAACTTCACATAAGGAACATAGCCTTCCTGCAGCTCAGGAACAACAGCAGTCTTCTCCAAGCGGTTGCACTGGAATAACTGAGGCGCCAAACCGAACCAGCCGGCAACTCCATTGAATGTGCTGTCCCAATCGATAACGATACGTTCATCCTTAATTCCGTTGCCGTTCATGTCGTTCTCCTGGAATGCAACCAGAACGTTTACTACATCCTCAAGCGTTTTCGGCATAGGCAGATTCAGTCTATCCAGCCAATCCTGACGAATCAACATAGTACAGTTGTTGCCTACGATTGCATGGCTGCCGTATGCCGTATCAATCGAGATCTGCTTGGACACGTTGCCAAAGAAGTACATACCACCATCAGTATAGGTATGGATCTGTCTGCTGATCTCATACAGTCCGCCTTCTCCGAATTCCTTTGCAGCAGGACCTTTAGAATACTTGAGAGCTTCATTGATATCGAGCATCATACCGCGGTCAATCAGGTTGATGCAGTCAGCATCAGACAACGGATTTGCGTAGAAGAAATCCGGAATATCTGAGCCGGCCAGTGTCGCGTTCAGAACGGACGCAATCTGGTCACGCTCGACCACAGTGTACTCCAGTTCCAGATTGTTGGCCTTGAACATGTCGCACAGCACCTGCCACGCATGCAGGGTCTGTGTCTCTTCAAATGTGATGCCGCTGCGCTGACGGCCAAGCACTGTCAGTTTCAGTGTTTCACCCTCAGCGGATGCGATACCCATCATGGAAAGCGCCATGATCAATACCAAAGCCAGACACACGATTTTCTTCATGGGATTATCCTCCTTATTTTATTATCAACGGCATTTGCCGCTGTATACGCGTTTATTCCTTAAGTGAACCCAGCATAACACCCTTTACAAAGTACTTCTGGAAGAAAGGATAAGCAACGAGCATGGGGAGCGAGGACACGATGATGACCGTATACTTGAGCTGACTGTTTGAGATTGCATTCTCCTGGGCAGCGCGCATTTCTTCTGCTGTAGCTAACTCGACTGTCAGATCGACAGCATCCTGGACCAACACACGCCGCAAGTATAACTGCAGCGGTTGAATTTTCTGATCCGCAAGGAATAGAGCTGCATTGAACCAACTGTTCCAAACGTTCACGATAGTGTATAGCGCAATGACGGCCAGAATCGGTTTTGCGACAGGCAGATAAACATCAAGCCATATCTGGTAATGGCTGGCACCATCGATCTTAGCAGCCTCACGCAGCGTCTCTGGGATTGTTGAAAAATAGCTCTTGATCAGAATGATGTACCAAATGCTGTAACCGCCTACCAGAATCAGTGAGAACGGCGTATTGTACAGTCCGTACTTCATGACCATCATGAACAGCGGGATCGTGCCGCCGGAAAAATACATCGGGATCAGGATAAAGGCATTCACCAGTTTCCTGTGCTTGAGCGTCTTTACCGAAAGCGCGTAAGCAAATGTCGAGCAGGTAAGAAGCATCAGGAGCATTTCGGCTGCTGCATACATGATGGTGTTTAGGTAGGAAGACCACAGCAACTTATCTCCGAAAATCTTTTCATAACCACCCAGATAGAAGCCTTTGGGAACCCAGTACACCTGCATTGTTGCTGCTGCCCGAGGCTGACTTAGAGACAGGATCAACACATAGTACATCGGATAAAGACAGATAAGTGCCAGCAAGAATGCAATGGAATAAATAATAACATTTGCGGTTTTGCTGCCTTCACGAATGCGATTCTTTTTTGAGGAATTTATGTTTTTCATACTCATTCCTCCATTACCACAATCCGTAGCCTGAGATCTTGTTGCTTATCGTATTGGTAATGAACGTCAGAACCAAGCTGATCGCCGAACTGAAGAGGCCGACCGCAGTAGCAAGGCTGTATTTGCCTCCCTCGATACCCTGGCGATAAATATACGTGCTGATAGTGTCAGACATCGTTGCATTGCTGGATCTGTACAGCAACAGGATCAGATCACGGTTTGACTGCAGGATCTGACCTGTTTTCATGACCAGCTGGACCGCGATGATAAACGCAAGGCTCGGCAGCGTGATATATCGTATCTGCTGCCAGCGGTTTGCACCGTCAATACGAGCCGCTTCATACATCTGCGGGTCGATGGACGAAAGGGAGGAAAAATACAGAATACTGCCGAAGCCAAACCCTTTCCATACATTTGTGATCGTATAGATTGTCGGGAAATATTTAGCTTTCACAAGCCATTCCTGTGCTTGAACGCCAAACAAAGACAGGAAATTGTTTATCAGGCCATTCATATCTGTAAAGGAAATGACCATGCCGGCTACAACCACAGTAGAAATGAAATGCGGCAGATAGCTGATTGTCTGTACAGATTTCTTAAACCGTAGATTACGGACTTCATTAAGAAGGAGCGCGAATACTATCGGCATCGTGAAGCCAAAAATCAGATTCAGAACACTCAGCCGCAGCGTGTTTGTAAATGTGCGGGTAAAGTAAATACTGCCCAGATACTGTTTAAAGTACTTGAGGCCCGCCCATTTGGCATTCGCCAGATCGAAAATATTGTCACCCGCCCGATAGTTCTGAAATGCCATTACAAGGCCGAACATCGGTATATAGCTAAAAAGTATGATAAGAATGGCACCAGGAATCAGGAAGGAATAAACGCTCCAGTCTTCCTTCGTGAATCTGCCACGTCTTTTTGTCAGATCGCGTCCTGGCATATGGATTTCATCCTCCATCCTGTCTATCAGTCATCTTTGCAGCCAAGTGTACGACCGCCGTCGATGTTTATAATATCGCCTGTCATGAACCCACCTTCATCGCTCGCTAAATGCAGTGCAAGTGCTGCGACTTCCGAGCATTTTCCCGGATGTCCTAGGAAATTCGTGCACGCGGCCGGTCCTGGGCGAGAATCAATGGCACCCGGCGCAATCGCATTGACCGTGATTGCATACTTTCCCATGGCCATTGCCAGCGATTTGGTAAACGATATCACGCCGCCCTTGGCAGTTCCGTAAAGAATATTGTTCTTGTCCCCCGCGACACCGCGGATTGAGGTCAGGTTGATGATCCTTCCGCCGCAACCGCGCTCGATCATTCGCGGCAGTACAGCACGCGTGCAGAACAGTGTTCCCATCAGATTGATACCGATCAGCGTATCCATATACTCACGGGTGCAGCTTTCAAAGTGCTGCATCTTTCCCCCGACGATCGCGCCTCCGGCATTGTTCACCAGGATGTCAATATCGCCGAGGTCTTCCGTCACAGCCTGCATGACCGCATCAACCGCCGCCTGATCCGCCACATCGCAGCGGTAAGCGTGGGCGCTCCCGCCCGCAGCAAGAATTTCATCTGTCACTTGCAGCGCAGCTCTTTCATTGATATCGGTCACTGCGACTTTTGCGCCTTCTGCCGCGAACCGAACAGCGATCGCCCTTCCGATACCCGCTCCTGCGCCTGTAATGACCGCAACTTTATCTTTCAGCCTCATACTGTCACCCCTATTCCCGTACCTTCAGCACGACCTTGCCGACGTTCTCACCGCGTTCCAATACCGCATGGGCTTCCGCCGCCTGGGTAATGGGAAATACCCGGTCGACCGTTACCTTGATCTCACCCGATTCGAGTTTGGGCCAGATTTCCTTTACCAGAGAATGCAGGATGCTTCCTTTCTCCTCTACGCTGCGCTTGCGGAGCATGCTTCCTTTCAACTGAATTCCCTTTGTCAGCACCGCGCGCAGCGGAACGCGGGTCTCGATACCCGCGAGCGTTGAGATCAACACCCAGCGGCAGCCTTCGTTTACATATGGGAATGTACGCCCGATTACTTCACCTGCCAGGCAATCAATTGCGAGATCGATCGGGTGTCCCTGTTCCGCTTCGTGTGCGATCACATCCACTACATCTTCACAGGAAGTATCCACAATAACATCCGCGCCCAGGTGTGCGATCCGCGCCTTATGCT
>JAFYDF010000123.1 GCA_017544935.1 Clostridia bacterium | reverse complement strand
TCTGTCCAGTTTTTAGAGCTCCAAAACGGCAACAATCTCGTCTCCGTCCTTCTCGCCGTTTTCTATAAAGCCGAAATCGTGATACAACTTCGCAGCAACATCATTTCCGGGCTCCCAGGAAGTGCTCCAGAGCGATTCAACTCCATCGGGGAATGTGCGGATGTAGTCCAGCAGGAGTTTAAGAGCGTCCCTGCCGTAACCGCGCTTCTGATATCGCTGATCGATCATGAAGCGCCACAGACAATAACTGTGCCTGTAGATCTCAGCCATATCTTCGTACTCTTCTGAATTGTGGCCGATCATGGCAAAACCCACGGGAGTATCGCCGTCCCAGATGCCGAAAGGCTGTACGAATTTTCCGTCTGCGCGGGTATCATACGCCTGTGCCAGACTTATCGAATTCGAAGCCACGAATTCCTCTTGGTCTTTCGAGACCCTAAGGTCCATAAGCGTCCAGAAGTTCTCCTTATCTGCCTTCACCAAATGAAGGTTCTTGTTTTTGAGTTCATAGTTTGCATTATCCATTTTTTGTTTTTCTCCCTCAATTTCCAAATTGCCGATAGCCGACAATTTCAAAAGTTAATCTGCCATCCGCTAATCCCTATTTGCAAACCAGTTCAGCGTTCCGTTTTATTGGACTTCTTCTAATCATTATACCAGCAGAAGCCATGTGAATCAAGGCGCAATGCGATGTGCAGTTGATTTGATAACGTTGAAAATTCTTGTAAGTGTTCAGGGCACTCTGACATACTCTTGATTCAAAAAATATAAAAAGTGGAGTAAGATGCTGCCTGCAATCTGCAAACATCTTATCATTAATATTGACCTGTAAGATAGATTTTCTTACTTGAATGCTTTTCGCAATGCGTCCTTGACTTGGCGTTCTATATCCTTGATATTCAGGCGAATATCAATCTTTGGTTGCCTGTCAGAAGACTTCTTTTGCTACAGGCACTAAACGCTCTTTTGCTCCCTTGCCATGAACCAGGATGTATTCTTCACGAATCTGTTCCCATCTCAATGAGATGACTTCTGACAGACGCATTCCAGTGTCAAAGAACAAAGCAATCATTGTACGATTACGGATTTCCAGATACGTTCTGCCAGAATAGAAGTTCAGGATTTTACGAATTTCATTTTCTGAAAAGGTAATGATTTTCGTCTTCGGTTGCTTCATGTTCTTTACTTTTGCTGCAGGTGATTCAGCAATGCGACCTTCTTTCACCATGTAGTTGAAGAAGGTTTTGAATACTTTCAGTAAATCGTTGACATACCTTGGCTGTCTTCCTTTGTCATCCATCCATGCCAGAAATTGTTTGATGTGATATGGTTTCACTTGCTCAATTTCTGCAATTTCAAATTCACTTTGTAGATATCGTTGGAAATAACGAAGTTGTTTGGCATAATTGTCAATGGTCTTTAGTGACAATTTGCGCACCCTGCAATCAAACCTATACTCCTGAATAGCCTCTTTCCAGTCCATAGAAAAAACCCCACTTTCCTTGCAAATTCTGCTTGAAAAGTGGGGTTAACAGTTATCGTACCTTGACGATTATCACATTGGTAAGCCTACGGTAGTACTACAACGAAAAGCTCACCATGTTACTGTTTGAGGTTTCTTACGAAATCTCGCGAACCCAGCAAAATCAATTACTTCAGTTCTGCGAAGTACTTGATGGTGCGGACCATCTGGCTGGTGTAGCTGTTCTCGTTGTCATACCAAGCAACAACTTGCACCTGATAGGTGTCCTTTGCGACCTTCTGAACCATGGTCTGGTTGGCATCGAACAGGCTGCCGTAGGTCATGCCGATGATGTCGCTGGAGACCAGCTTCTCGGTGGTATAACCAAAGGTCTCGCTCTCCTGAGCCTTCATAGCGGCATTGACATCTTCTTTAGTCAGATCCTTAGCCTTAACAACGGCTACCAGGATGGTGGTGCTGCCAGTGGGCACGGGCACACGCTGAGCAGAGCCGATCAGTTTGCCGTCCAGTTCGGGGATAACCAGGCCGATTGCCTTGGCAGCGCCAGTGCTGTTGGGCACGATGTTGGCGGCGCCGGCACGGGCACGCTGCAGATCGCCCTTGCGATGCGGGCCATCCAGGATCATCTGGTCACCGGTATAAGCATGCACGGTGGTCATGATGCCGCTGATGATCGGGAACGCATCGTTCAGAGCCTTGGCCATGGGGGCCAGGCAGTTGGTGGTGCAGCTGGCGGCGGAGATGATGGTATCATCCTTGGTCAGAATGTCATGGTTGACGTTGTACACCACGGTGGGCAGATCCTTGCCAGCGGGGGCAGAGATAACAACCTTCTTGGCGCCAGCATCGATATGGGCCTGGCTCTTGGCCTTGGTGGTGTAGAAGCCGGTGCACTCCAGAACGACGTCGATGCGCAGCTTCTTCCAGGGCAGATTCTGAGCCTTGGGCTCAGCAAAGATCGGGATTTCCTTGCCATCTACGGTGATGGAACCGGGAACCTTCACGGTCTTGCCATCTTCTTCAAAAACGGGCTCCTTGGAGGAGACGGTGTGCTTGTTTTCGCCGAACACGCCGCAATAGCCCTTCTGAGCGGTGTCATACTTCAGCAGCTGAGCCAGCATAGCGGGGCTGGTCAGGTCGTTGATAGCCACAACGTTGTAGCCCTTGGCACCGAACATCTGCCGGAAAGCCAGACGGCCAATGCGGCCGAAACCGTTAATCGCAACTCGAACCATGGGAAAGACCTCCTTAAAATTCTTGGATGTGCGGAACAGTCATTCCGCACCACATATTATTATATCGAAAGAACGATGTTTTGACAATATGCACAAAAAGAAATCTTGACCTGGAATAGCGATTTTATTCGGCAAATGAGAAGAAATTGTGAAAATTTGTGAAGCGCATGCAACAAAATGCCTTGCTGCTTCGTCTGTATAGGCGGAGGTGATTTTTGTGTGTTATGCATTGCCCTTTGACAGAAAGAATCTGATTGAAATGGATCCGGCATTATTCTGTGTTCGCGTGGCCGGGCATAGTTATCATTTTACACAACAGGAATACCTGCTGCTTGAGCAGCTGCTTCAGAGTGCCATGAAGGAATATGGCTCAGGAAAACCGGTACGAGCACTAAGCCGCGCAGAACTGCTATGCGGTGCATGGGGCAGTGCTGCTGCCTATGCAACGCGGACAGTAGATGTGCATGTGCAGCGCCTGCGTGCTAAACTGGGTGCAGACGTAATTGACACTGTCTATAAACAGGGATACCGTATAGATCCGACTGCGCTGATGCGTCTAGCAGTAGCGTGATTTTTGCTTTTTCTCTCCATATATGGTATACTGACACTATCATTTGAGATGGAGGGGAGCGCGTATGCAGAGCAACGGCTATCAGCTGCTCGCTTTGGCTGCACGCGCTCTTTTTGTTATACTTGCAGCCCTGGTGGTACTGCGTGCCGCGCTAGCGCTTCTGCAACAGCATAGGGCACGCAAAAAGCTGTTGCGCTCCTTACCAGACGCAGGCATGGTGGGTGAATTGCGGGACGTGGACAGCGATCGTGGATATCCGCTGGCTCGCGAAGCAGTGCTGGGCAGCGGACGTGGCTGTGATATTCGCTTGAGAGGTTTGCGCAGACGGCATCTTGACTTAGCCTATGTTGAGGGAAAAGGGATCCTTCTGACTCCAGCACGCCGCTCGGCAGAGACAATCCTGGATGGAAGACCGCTGGGCCGCGGTGCATATGCATTGCACGGAGCTATGCTCCGTGTAGGGAACTATAATCTGCGTGTACGCTTATTTGCTGGACTCAATGTACCGCATCCTGCATCGTACCAGGATCGATGGCAGCCGATATATGAAGAAGAACTGTATGCGCCTGATCCACTCCAGGGTATGCCGTGGTCGGCAATACCTGCTCCGCAGAACGATGCCGGGGAAGCAGCGCCGCCATTCAGTTATGCGCCGCCGGCGCCTGTTTTTGAGACTCAGGCAATTCCTGTTATCCGTGTGCCGGAAGCAGTACCAATAGCGCCTGATTCTACAGAGGATGCGCCGCCGCCTTTTGAAGAAGGGGAATACGGTGCAGAGGACGGCGAGGAATCACTGGCGCCGTTTGTTGCACCGCAGCGTCACCGCCGCAGTGAAAGGAGGCGCAACTGATGATCCGCAATGCTTTGGCAGCGGGTAAGAAGCGCAGCCGTCCTCGGCATTTGCTGACTGGAATTATATCCCTGTTTTTCCTAGCTGCTTTTCTGCTCCTGTTTATTCGTGAACCGAGCGTACAGACAGCGTTGATGATGGTCGCTGTACCATGTGCGCTTTGGGCTGCTGCTATATTGCTGCCGCGCCTGTTTCCCATGGACCACCTGCTACTGGAACTGATCGGGTTCCTTTGTGGTTTGGGAGTGTTGCTGCAGTATCGCTATAGTCCGTCTCGTGGGCTTGCACAGTGCCTGAACTGCGGTGCAGGCTATGTAGCTATGATCGTATGCGCGCTGGCAGTGCGTCATATCAAAAATTGGAAACTGCTGATGCTGCCCATTATTGCTGGCTGTGTAGGATTGATCGCATTGCCGTTTGTGTTCCGCGCAGCAAACAAGGGCTTGGGAGCAACAGCCTGGGTGGCTTTCGGCAGCTTTAATATGCAGCCCAGTGAGATCGTTAAGATTGCTTATCTGTTTGTGTTGGCATACTTCCTTTCGCGTCGTAAGGTGTTGATTGCCATGATTTATATGGCAGTCATGCTGGGCATTCTGGTTCTGCAGCGGGATCTTGGTACTGCCGCTATCTATGGCGGTACAGCACTTGTGCTGCTTTATGCCTCGACAGGCAGTTTTCTACTGATCGTGGGAATCCTTGGCGCGGGATTAGGCGCAGTCAGTGTTCTATATGCATTATTCCGAAACAGCTTTTTCCTGACAGTACAGAACCGTATCAATAACTGGCTGAACCCGTTTGTAACATATAACCAGCCAGGCGGTGGATATCAGATTGTTCAGGGACTGATCGCCATGGCTAATGGCGGCATGTGGGGCACGGGTATAGGCCTGGGGAATGCAGACGTGATTCCTGCGTTTCACAACGATTTTATCTTCGCAGCATTGATGAACGAGTACGGCTTTCTCTTTGCGTTGATTATTGTTTGTATTTATATTCTGATTGTGCTGCGCTGTGCAGATATCGGTCTGCGTTCCAGCTCGGCTTTCCATGCACTTCTGTCCATGGGGAGCGGTGCTATGCTTGCAGTGCAGGCATTTATCATTATCGGTGGTGTGACAAAGTTTATTCCCATGACTGGCGTTACTGTACCATTTCTCAGTTATGGCGGTACATCGTTGGTCTCCTGTATGGGTGTATTGGGTATAGCTCAGGGCGTAGCCTCACGTAACGAACGTATTTTGCGGGAAGACAGCCGCATTGCGCAAGGGGAGGAAACGCTATGAAGCGATTAAGAAGATCCATCCGAATTTGTGCGCTGGTACTGACACTGGTTATGATGCTGCCAATGGTTTATGGCGGTTACAGTCTGCTGCGATACGGTACGCGCTGGCGTACTTCTGAATATAATACATATCTGCCCAGTATAAAGTCTGCAATAACGGCTGGCAGTATTTATGATCGGAACGGTGTGCGCCTGGCTTCCACCATGGAAGGTGTAAACGCTGCAGGTGAGACTGTTCGGACTCGGGTATATGCGGATGATGAAAGCGTGCGTCGTGCTATGGTGCATGTGGTTGGGGATACACGCGGAAATGTGAAGAATGCAGCTGAAAGCTTCTTTTCTGAGTATCTATATGGGATGAAAGCTGGATACCTGGAACGCCTGCTCCGACTAGGCTCGGGCAGGGAACACGGCGACGATATCACACTGACCGTGGATTCCGCTTTGTCTGCGTATATTGCTTCTGTTTTTCCGAAAGGGAAAAACGGAGCCGTCATAGTGATGAATTATAAAACAGGCGAACTTTATGCCTTGTGCTCTTTCCCTGAATTTGATCCTGCCGGGTCAACAGTGACACTCAGCCAGGCGACCAATCGGGCTACACGTTGGTATAGCGCACCGGGTAGTACTTTCAAGATTGTGACCTTAGCCGCAGCACTGCAGAATATACAGAACGCTGAAGGCCGCAGCTATCTTTGTACAGGCGGCGTGGCATTTGGTGAGCATGAGCGCACCGTGTCTGATTATCATAATGAGATTCATGGGACACTGACTCTGAAAAGTGCTTTCGCACAGAGTTGCAACAGCACATTTGCAATTCTGGCCAGCGAGATGGGGGACAAAACTCTGCGTCGTACTGCCGAGGCCTTTGGCGTTGGGGATGACTTTACCTTCCGCGATCTGGTTGTCGAGAACTCGGCTTACGCTAATTCGGATCAGACCTTGATGGGCGCTGACCTGGCCTGGACAGGTGTCGGACAGAATCAGCTTGCGTTAACACCATTGCACATGTGCATGATCACTGCCGCTGTGGCAAACGATGGTGTAATGATGGAACCACGACTTTTGCTGTCTGTGGTAGGTGCAGGCGGGACACAGCGCCTGGGCTTTGAAAGTGCAGCTTACCGTACAGCTATGACACCAGAAATTGCCAGAACAGTCAATGAATACATGCGTGAAGTCGTTGTCAATGGAACAGGACGCAACGCTGCTGTCAGCGGGTTGCGGATTTGCGGAAAAACAGGCTCAGCTGAGATTGATACACAGGAAAATGAGAATGCCTGGTTTGTGGGCTTTATAGATGATGATGCGCACCCGTATGCCTTGTGTGTAGCAGTCGCTGAGGGCGGAACCGGCGGAAGTGTTGCCGCCCCTGTTGCACAGAAGATCTTTCAGTACATGAATGGTAGGTTATACTGAAAGAAAGACAGAAACAATACGCCAAAATGCAGTCTTAGTACAAGGCTGCATCTTGTTTTTTGCAATTTTAGCGACTACAATATGCAATGAATTGTTCCTATTGTGAAGGAGGAGGCATATGAACGCATACGTAAAGCGCGTGTTTGACGGCCTTTGTGCCCGTAATGCGCATGAAAAAGAGTACCTGCAGGCAGCAGAAGAAATGTTGACTTCGTTATCACCGGTCTTCGACAAGCATCCGGAGTACGAAAAAGCGGGTCTGCTGGACCGTTTCGTAGAACCGGAGCGTGTGATCATGTTCCGTGTTCCATGGGTGGACGATCAGGGTAATGTACAGGTAAACCGTGGCTACCGAGTACAGTTCAATAGCGCAATTGGCCCTTACAAGGGCGGCCTGCGTTTGCATCCGAGTGTAAACCTGTCGATTATCAAGTTCCTCGGTATGGAACAGGTGCTCAAAAATAGCCTGACGGGCTTACCAATCGGCGGCGGTAAGGGCGGCAGTGACTTTGATCCCAAGGGCAAGAGTGACAACGAAGTCATGCGCTTCTGCCAGAGCTTTATGACCGAGCTGTATAAGTATATTGGCAAAGATGAAGACGTGCCAGCCGGCGATATCGGTGTAGGTGCTCGTGAAATCGGTTTCCTGTATGGCCAGTATAAGCGTATTACCGGCTTGTACGAGGGCGTCCTGACAGGCAAGGGATTGACCTATGGCGGATCCCTGACGAGGACTGAAGCCACTGGCTACGGCTTGTGCTATTTCACCCGCGCGATGCTGCGTAAGAATGGCAAGAGCTTTGAAGGCAAGCGCGTGGTGATCTCCGGCAGTGGCAACGTTGCTATATATGCCTGTCAGAAAGCTACCCAGCTGGGTGCAAAGGTGGTGGCCATGAGCGACAGCAATGGCTATGTGGTAGATGAGAATGGCATTGATCTGGCTGTTGTCAAGCAGATCAAGGAAGTCGAGCGCGGCCGTATCCGCGAGTATGCTGCGCGTGTACCCGGCAGCGTATATACTGAGGGCTGCCGCGGAATTTGGACAGTCAAATGCGATATCGCTCTGCCCTGTGCGACCCAGAACGAATTGAATCTGGAAAGTGCTGAAGCATTGATTGCCAATGGTGTCATTGCCGTTGCTGAAGGTGCGAACATGCCTACTACATTAGATGCTACCAAGGCACTTCAGGCTGCCGGTGTGCTGTTTGCTCCCGGTAAAGCTAGCAATGCAGGTGGCGTTGCTGTCAGCGCATTGGAAATGAGCCAGAACAGTCTGCGACTCTCCTGGACTTTCGAGGAAGTGGATCAGCGCCTGCTTGGCATCATGGAGAATATCTTTGCTGCTGCTGATAAGGCCGCTGAAGAATACGGTGAACCCGGTAACTATGTGCTGGGCGCAAACATTGCTGGTTTCCTCAAGGTTGCCACAGCCATGATGGCACAAGGCGCGGTCTGATAAAAACCGTTAATTTCTGCAATAAAACAAGAGGGAGATCGGATAAGCCGGTCTCCTTCTTGAATATAATAGGACAATTATGTGTTGAGTAGCACATCACTGGTGCTTTTTTCCATCAGGGGGAGATCACTGCTTTGCTGTTCTGCCAGCGAGCATAGTCAGTGTACAGGAAATCATTGCAGCAATACCCCAGCTGATATATACGGCGCTTTGTCCGACACTTTGCATCAGCAATCCAGAAATAACACTGACCAACGATGTTCCAATATAGATCATGCTGTCGGCAATGCCTGCAATTAGAGATACTCGGCCGGTATCTGCGTATTCCAAAGGGAGAATCACGTTCTGCATGTTGGATACGCTGTACATCAGGCCACACAGTATACCCAGAAGCAGGGTAAACAGGAATGCAGGCAATGCGTGGAATACTGCCAGCAGCAATGTGCAGATTGCCGCAGCAATCAGCAGACGGCAGATGGTGGGACGCAGGTTGCCATTGCTTCTGCGCAGAAGGAACTGACCAAGCAGAAGTCCCATCAGGTTCAGTAGTGGGATGATCAGGGAAATGATTACACCGGAAGAGGCATTTTGGCTGGAGAACAGTGCCCCGATTAATGTAGGTGCCCAGGTCATTACACCGTCTCGTGCAAAACCGGTAGCGATGCAGCCAAGGAAAATCAGCCACAGGCCGGTGCCAAACAGCATTTCACGAATCGGCATGGGGGGAACATGTGCTTTGTCATCACTGTGTTCCTTTGTACGATCGCGCAGCGTGTATAGCGCAACAGATGTGGCAAACACGAGCACTGCGGCAGGCGCGAAGAAGGAAGTCCTCCAGGAAAAACGGGCAGCCATCAGACCGCTAACGGCCCAGGCAAGGAGATGCCCGATAATAAAGCATACACACATCCAGAAAGAGACGACAGAGCGTTTCTTGCTGTCAAACCATACGGCAATCAAACGCACCATAGGCGTCCACAGCATAGACTGTGCAACACCATTCAGTCCCCATAGTACCAATATCTGCCAATAGGTATTGCTGCAGCCGACGAGTAGGTTGCAAAGAGCAGAGCCCAGAAGGCCGATAACAACATGACGCCGGGGACTGATGTGGTCGACAATTAATCCGTTGATCAGCTGCCCAGCGGCGTATACAACAGCAAACACTGTCTGAATCAGGCCGGCCTGTGCATCAGTCAGAGAAAAAGCCTGCGTTACATGCGGCAATGCCCCGGCTAGATTCATGCGTGCAACATAGCACAGCATATAACATATAAAGCATCCGGAAAAAATGCGTTTTTCCTGTGCGGTAAAGCGTTGCTTTTCCGACATTCGATCGCCTCTCTTCGAAAAATAAAATAGCACGATTCTCCTTGAATAGCAAGGCAATACATGAAAAAAGAGCATGGTAAAAGAAATATTTTCAACAGGCTTGACGAACTGGAAATGGTTTGCTATAATCCTTCCCGACAACTGAATCCCTTATCAAGAGTGGCGGAGGGAACGGCCCGATGATGCCCGGCAACCGGCGTAGATGCGTGCGGTGCCAAATCCGGCGGCCAGTGGCCGACAGATAAGGCGTTAAAGAAAAAGTAAGCGCGCTTGTCTGACGACAAGCGCTTTTCTTTAGCCGATGAGGGAAAGGCAATTAACAGGAGGGTAAAATGCGTAAACTGTTTACTTCTGAGAGTGTAACTGAAGGACATCCTGACAAGGTGTGTGATCAGATCAGCGATGCCGTACTGGACGATATGCTGCGACAGGATCCTACTGCCCGCGTAGCATGTGAAACCTGTACGACCACTGGACTGGTACTCGTCATGGGCGAAGTGACAACGACCGGATATACCAATATTGAGGAAGTTGCCCGCCGCGTGATCAATGAGATCGGCTACAACAATTCATCGGCAGGTTTTGACGGCAACAGCTGCTCTGTACTGGTGGCAGTGCATGGACAGTCACCTGATATTTCCCAGGGCGTTACAGCAACTGAAAACCATGAGCAGGGTGCAGGCGACCAAGGCATGATGTTCGGTTATGCCTGCACTGAAACCCCCGAGCTTATGCCTATGCCTATTGCCCTGAGCCATCGTCTGACCCGACGCATGGCTGAAGTCCGTAAAGGCGGTCTACTGCCTTGGATGCGTCCGGATGGCAAAGCGCAGGTGACTGTAGCCTATGAAAACGGTCGCCCTGTGGCTGTGGATGCAGTCGTAATTTCCACCCAGCATGACGAAGCAGTCAGCCAGAATGAAATCCGTCGTGCGATGATTGAAGAAGTCATTCGGCATGAGATTCCTGCGGAGCTGCTGCATCGTGACACAAAGTATTACATTAATCCTACCGGACGCTTCGTGATCGGCGGTCCTGCTGGCGACAGTGGTCTGACCGGACGCAAGATTATTGTTGATACCTACGGTGGTTACTGCCCGCATGGCGGTGGCGCCTTTAGCGGTAAGGATCCCAGCAAGGTTGACCGCAGTGCTGCGTATGCTGCACGCCATGCAGCCAAGAATCTGGTCGCTGCCGGTCTGTGTGAACGTGCACAGGTAGCCGTGGCTTATGCAATCGGCGTTGCACGGCCTGTCAGCCTGACTGTCGATACTTTCGGCACAGGCAAGCTGCCGGATGACCGCCTTGCAGAACTGGTAAACAAGCATTTCGATATGCGCCCTGCTGCCATTATTGACCGTTTGCAGCTGCGCCGTCATATCTACCGTGCTACGGCTGCCTACGGGCATTTCGGCCGCAGCGGGTTCAGTTGGGAAAAGGTCGATATGGCGGATCGTCTGCGCGCAGATGCCGGAATCTGATCGAGATTCACGCATCATTGTACGGTGACAAATAAAAGGGAATCAGATTGCGGAATTATCGCTTTTCTGATTCCCTTTTTTCAGGCATTATCGCCTCGATATATCAGGGTTTGACCAAAGTCAGGTTTTCTGCGGCAACCTTCTGAACGATTGCTAACAGGTCCGCCTCGTCACGATATCCTTCTTCGGTCTCAGGATACACGTTGGCAGAGATCAGCACGCAGCGGCCTTTCTGGGCAACTGGCGTATAGTAGACCAGAGACTGGATATAATGTGTGTTTTCCATTTCGTCATCATATGCGTAATGATAGGTAAAATAGCGGTTGCCGTTGCCGGCTTCTTTGACTTCAGTAATTGCCCCGCGCTCGGCTGTCATGCTGGTAAAGCTGCCGTATACTTGGCTGATCATTTCATCTACCGTACGGCTGACGGGAGCGACATACAGACGTACATCGGAGTCGGTTTCGGAGTCAAAGGTAAAATCGGTACGCAGCGATGAACTGGAGGCGCCAAGCCCTTCAGCGCTGACGACAAAACCTTCAGGAACAGTAACGTCAGCAACATGGTAATACTTGCTGTTTTTGCCTTTATCACCTTCCAATATCAGCCAGGTATCCTGGGCGCCGACGATGGCATCATGGCTGACACGCAGAGAACCGTCATCATAGATGGCGTAATACCAAACAATCAGCAACACGATGATGGCAGCAAGAGCGATGGCGCCGATCTTATACCATTTCTGTGCTTTGGCAGACTGATCGTTCCACCATTCTTTGAAAGTGCGTTCTTTGGGCTTGCGGTATTGTTGCTTGCGCTTGATCTTCTTCTTGCTCATGATTATATACTCCTTTTATTCCATGCCTTCAAATTCAGTCTCCGGCATTTCAGGTATCTCAGCGTTGTCTTCCTGTGGAAGGGTCTCCGGAGCCTGGAATGTAGCGCGGATGGCTTCTTCAATCTCTTCACATACTTCAGGATGCTCTTTCAGGTACAGACGTGTATTCTCACGCCCCTGGGAAATACGTTCATCTTTATAGCTAAACCATGCACCGCTCTTGTGTATAATGTCACGCTCTACAGCCATATCGAGGATAGAACCTTCCTTGCTGATGCCTTCGCCGTAAAGTAGGTCAAATTCAGCGGTGCGGAAAGGTGGGGCAACCTTATTCTTGACAACTTTGATCTTGGTGCGGTTGCCGATAGGCGTTGAGCCGTTCTTCAGCTGTTCACCACGGCGAACGTCCAGACGCACGGAAGCATAGAACTTCAGCGCACGGCCACCTGTGGTGACTTCGGGATTTCCGTACATTACGCCTACTTTTTCACGCAGCTGGTTAATAAAGATTACGATGGCGTTGGTCTTGCTGACCACGCCTGCCAGCTTGCGCAGGGCCTGGCTCATCAGACGTGCGTGCAGGCCTACGAAGTTCTCACCCATTTCGCCGTCGATCTCAGCACGCGGTACAAGTGCAGCGACAGAGTCCACGACCACAATGTCAACGGCACCGGAACGTACCAGTGCTTCGCAGATTTCCAGCGCGTCCTCACCGGTGGAAGGCTGGCTGACATACAATTCACCAATATCCACTCCGAGTTTTTCCGCATAGGCGGGATCTAACGCATGCTCTGCATCGATGAAAGCAGCAATCCCGCCGCGCTTCTGGCACTCTGCTACAATATGCAGAGCGACGGTCGTCTTACCACTGGATTCAGGTCCGAAAATCTCAATGATACGGCCCTTTGGAATGCCGCCAACACCCAGTGCCATATCCAGTTCCAGACAGCCGGTAGGAATCGCATCTACTTTCATGTGTGTCTGGTCGCCCAGCTTCATGACAGTACCTTTGCCGAACTGCTTTTCCAGTGAGACCAGAGTGGTTTCAAGCGCACGCGCACGGTCATCCAGTGCTGCCTGTTTTGTATCTTTCTTTTCTTCTGATTTTTTCGCCATATTTTTTCTCCTCTTTATTGAAACAGTTTTTCTGCAAGAAAAGCCAAAGCAGCCTGTACAGCTTGCCGACGGATCTCTTCACGACTGCCATTGAAATGGCATTTGCGCGTATCAGTACCATCCGGGCCTGCATAACCGAGCCATACGAGTCCGACATCGTCGCCATCTGGACCGGCATAACCTGTCGTGGAAAGGGCATAAGTGGTATTCAGCCGTTCCCGCGCACCGCAGGCCATAGCAAGTACCGTTTCGCAGCTTACTGCGGTATGCATATCCAGTGTAGAAACCGGCACGCCCAGCAGTGAGACCTTACGGCCTTCATCATAAGCCACAATACCGCCCATAAAGCATTTGCTGGCACCGGGCACCTGTACTACAGCGTCGCACAGCAGACCACCTGTCAGGCTTTCCGCACAGGAAATAGTCTCACCGCGAGCGGCCAGTAGTTTCACCAACTGCTGTGCGATCATAATCCGAGATCCTTTTTAAAAAGTCCGCGTAGCTTCCAGAAATATTCTGCACCTGAGTAGATTGTCAGAATGGCGACCAGAATGCTGGCAGGCAGCATAAGAACTCCACCCTGAAATACGAGCACATAGATAATCAGAATCATCTGGCAGGTGGTCTTGATTTTGCCGCTCCAACCGGCGGCCACAACCTTACCCTGCTGTACGGCGATGAGCCGCAGACCATCTACTGCTAGTTCGCGAAAAACAAGAATAATGGGAAGCCATACGGGCAGAAAACCCTTATACGCAAGCATAATGGACATTGAAAGAACGAGAATCTTATCGGCAATGGGATCAGCAAATTTGCCAAAGTCGGTTATCAGCTGCCTTTTGCGCGCCAGATACCCGTCCAAAAGGTCGGTAAGCCCAGCTATAAGAAACACAGCAGCTGCCCACAAATAGTACCCCATTCCGGCTAAGATCAGGCAAAGTGGGACCAGCAGAATGCGCAGCAGGGTCAGCCGGTTAGGCAGATTCATGTGTCTTCCTCCAAGATGCCATACAGGTCATAAGTGTCAGCACGTACCAGGCGAACAGAAACGAATTCACCCTCATCCAGTTCACGTGCGGCAGTAAAATAGATAACACCATCGCTGTCGGGGGCTTCCATTGCACTGCGCCCCACGTACAGACCGTTTTCAAAACCGGTTACAAGCACGCGGCAGACTGTGCCTACGCGCGCTTCATTCAGTTCCTGACTGATTTCAGCCTGAACAGTCATCAGACGGTCCAAGCGCTCTTGCTTGATTTCTTCAGGCACTTGATCAGGCATCGAGGCACCGACAGTGCCTTCTTCCGGGGAATATGCAAAAGCACCCATGCGGTCGAAGCGAATACGGCGTACGAAATCAAGCAGACAGTTGAAATCTTCTTCTGTTTCCCCTGGGAAGCCGACGATAAAGGTAGTGCGCAGCGTGAATCCCATGGCGCGTGCCGTTGTGAGCAGTTTCTCTGCCTCTGAGACGGTTCCGCGGCGGTTCATGGCACGCAACAGACGATCAGATGCATGCTGCAGCGGCAGGTCAAGATATTTACATACGTTATCGTGAGCTGCCATCTCCTCAAGCAGGCCGATATCAGTTTCGTCAGGATACATGTACAGCACACGCAGCCATTCTACTCCCGGCAGGCTGGAGACCTGTCGGACCAGCTGCCGCAGTGAGCTTCCGCTGTCTGAACCATAGCGTGTCGTATCCTGGGATATAAGGATCAATTCTTTGGCGCCATCAGCGGTCAGCATCCGGGCTTCATCAAGGATGGCTTGTTCATTGCGCGAACGGTAGCTGCCTCGAATCAGGGGAATAGCGCAGTAAGCACAGCGATTGTTGCAGCCCTCTCCTATGCGCACATAGGCAGAATAAGGCGGCGTGGTCAGCATGCGACCGCATTCGAGCATTTCGTTCCGGCGTGCGCGGAAATCAGGACGTGAACCCTCCAGGGCGTTATTGACTGCTTCAACAATCTTGTCATACTGGCTGACGCCAAGCAGGGCATCGATCTCCGGCATATCAGTGAGCAGCGCATCGCCATAGCGTTGCGCCAGACAGCCAGTGACAATCAGTTTCTTGCAACGGCCGCTCTGCTTATAGGCAGCCATCTCAAGGATGGTTCGAATGCTTTCTTCTTTTGCAGGATCAATAAAACCGCAGGTGTTAACAATAAGAATATCCGCTTCGGCAGGATCCGGAGTGATAGTATGACCGGCCTGAGTCAGCAGGGCAAGCATCTGCTCGGTATCCACACGGTTCTTGACGCAGCCCAGTGATATAACGCCTATCGTCATGATGCTTCCTCCGTCCATACGCGATAAAAATATTATAACATAAAGACACTGCACGGGCAAGAGGCAAAGCAAAATGAACGGGAACTGTTGTTCGGCTTAAAGACCGCCAAAAGAGTCACATATAATAAGGAAAAAGCTTGTGTTTTTTGGCGTTTTGTGCTATCATATTTAGGATGGCGCGAGGTGCGCCGGACCCTTCTTTTTTTCCTGCAACGGAGGTTTTACATGACTGAAGAACAAGACCGTGTGATGCAGACAAATACCGAAAACGGGCACTATGATGCGGATGATATCCAGGTGCTCGAGGGGCTTGAGGCAGTACGCCGCCGTCCTGGTATGTATATCGGCTCGACGGATTACCGCGGGCTGCATCACTGTGTATATGAGATCGTGGACAATGCTGTGGATGAGGCGTTGGCCGGCTACTGCACGGACATCATTATCACCCTGAAAAACGACGGATCCTGTGAAGTGCAGGACAACGGCAGAGGCTTTCCTGTGGGCATTCATCCCAAAATGGGACGTCCCGCTGTTGAGGTTTGCCTGACTGTTTTGCACGCAGGTGGCAAGTTTGGCGGTGATGGATATAAGGTGTCTGGTGGCCTGCACGGCGTAGGTGCGTCGGTTGTTAATGCGCTCAGCCGCCATCTGATGGTGACGGTCTATCAGGGCGGCAAGATATACCGCCAGGAATACAACATTGGTAAGATCGAGTATGATTTGAAAGTAATTGGTGATGCTGGTGAGCGTACTGGCACGACAGTGCAGTTCTGGCCGGATATCCGTTCTGAAGAGAATCCGGAAGGTGTATTCGATCCCAATATCGAGTTCAATTATGATATTCTGAAAACACGCATGCGCGAGATGGCGTTCCTGAATAAAGGCGTAAAGATTGTCCTGCGAGACGAACGCGAGGGAAAAGAACAGGAGCGCGTGTTCCACTACGAAGGCGGAATCCGCGAATTCGTCAAATATCTGAACAAGAGCCGTGAGGTGCTTTTCCCGGAGCCTATCTACATGGAAGGCCTGAAGAACGATGTATCGGTCGAGGTCGCCATGCAGTATAACGACAGCTATGCTGAGAACATCTACACTTTCGCAAACAATATCCATACGCCTGAAGGCGGCACGCACTTGATGGGCTTCCAGAGCGCGCTGACGCGTGTCATAAATGACTATGGCCGCAATAAGTGCCGTCCGCCTGTGCTGAAGGATAATGATGCGAACCTGAAGGGTGAGGATGTCCGCGAGAGCCTGACCGCCATCGTTTCTGTCAAAATGCATGAGCCCCAGTTCGAGGGCCAGACCAAGTCAAAGCTGGGCAATAGCGAAGTCCGCCCCATTGTGGATAGCTTGGTAGCTGAAGGCCTTTCCACCTATCTGGAGGAAAATCCTGCTGTCGGCAGGGCAATCCTGGAGCGTTGCCTGAATGCCGCGCGCGCACGAGAAGCCGCCCGCCATGCCCGCGAGATGACACGCAGAAAGACGGTACTTGAAAGCGCAAGCCTGCCCGGAAAACTGGCAGACTGTTCGGAGCGTGATCCCTCAAAGTGCGAGATCTTCATTGTTGAGGGTGATAGCGCCGGCGGCAGTGCCAAGACTGGACGTGATCGTCATTATCAGGCGATCCTGCCGCTACGCGGTAAGATCCTGAATGTGGAAAAGACACGCCTTGACAAGATCCTGCTCAACCAGGAAATCAAGAATATGATTACTGCGTTCGGCTGCGGCATTGGTGAGGAATTCAATGCTGAAAAGCTGCGCTATCACCGTATCGTATGCATGACAGATGCTGATGTTGACGGTGCACATATCCGTATTCTGATGCTGACCTTCTTCTATCGTTACATGCGGCCGCTGATTGAAAATGGCTACGTATATATCGCCATGCCGCCGCTGTACAAGGTGACCAAGGGCAAGCAGGAGCATTATGTATACGATGATAATGAACTGCAGCAGTTGCTTGACTCGATTGGCCGCGATCCCAAACCTGAGATCCAGCGTTATAAAGGTCTGGGTGAAATGAGCAGTGAGCAGCTGTGGACCACCACTATGAATCCTGAAACGCGTACCATGATGCAGGTCAGCGTGGAGGATGCCATGGCAGCCGATGAGTACATCAGCCTGCTAATGGGCGATAAGGTGGAACCGCGTCGCCAGTTTATTGAAGAGAACTACAACATGGTCACTGATCTCGATCTGTAAGAAAGGGAAAACCCATGAGTGATATTCAGGATCGTCTGATCCCTGTCAAGCTTGAAGAGGAAATGCAGAAAAGCTTCATTTCCTATTCGATGGCTGTAATTATCAACCGCGCTCTGCCTGATGTACGCGATGGCTTAAAGCCTGTTCATCGCCGCATCCTCTTTGACATGAACGAACTGGGCATGACTCCCGACAAGCCTTTCCGTAAGAGTGCTCGTCTTGTTGGTGATGTGCTTGGTAAATTCCATCCGCACGGAGATTCCTCAGTTTATGAGGCTATGGTGCGTCTGGCGCAGGATTTCAACATGCGCTACATGCTGGTGGAGGGCCAGGGCAACTATGGCTCCGTCGATGGTGATGGTGCGGCGGCCATGCGTTATACGGAAGCACGTATGGCAAAGATCACCCCATACCTGATTGGTGAAATTGACAAGGATACTGTCGATTTCATGCCGAACTTCGACGAAACGCTTATGCAACCGACCGTGTTGCCTGCGCGTTTTCCGAACCTGCTTGTAAACGGTGCAACGGGTATTGCCGTAGGCATGGCCACTAATATCCCGCCGCATAACCTGACCGAAGTCATCAACGGTGTCATCTGCCTGATGGAGAACCCGAATGCCACGTTGGATGACCTGATGGAGCACATCAAGGGCCCTGACTTCCCCACAGGCGGCATTATTTTGGGGCGCAGCGGAATCCGTGAGGCCTATCATACCGGCCGCGGTCGCATTCTGGTGCGTGCTAAGACCGAGGTGGAGACGCTTGGCAACGGGCGTGACCGTATAATAATCACAGAAATACCGTACGGCGTTAACAAGGCGAAGCTTGTTGAAAAAATTGCCGAACTGGTACACGAGAAATCACTGGACGGAATCAGTGATATCCGTGATGAGAGCGACCGGCACGGTATGCGTGTGGTAATCGACCTCAAGCGTGATGCACAGCCACAGGTAATTCTTAATTATCTATACAAACATACCCAGTTGCAGGATACCTTCGGTGTGATTATGCTGGCGCTGGTTCATGGTGAGCCGAAAATCCTTTCTCTGCATGATATGCTGTATTGGTATATCGAGCATCAGAAGGACGTTGTGACACGGCGTACCAAGTATGACCTGGACAAGAGCCTTGCCCGTGCACATATTTTGGAAGGCTTGCTCAAGGCGCTGGAAAACATTGATGAAGTAGTACATATCATTCGCCACAGCAAAGATACGCCTACTGCAAAGACTGAACTCATGAACCGTTTTGATTTCAGTGATAAGCAGGCGCAGGCGATCCTCGATATGCGTCTTGCGCGATTGACCAATCTGGAATCTGATAAGCTTCTGGCAGAGTATCAGGAACTGGAGAAGACCATTGCCTATCTGCGTTCTATCCTGGCAGATGAAAGCCTGCTCTTGGGCGTTATCAAGCAGGAACTGATTGAGATCCGTGACAAGTTTGGCGATGAGCGCCGTACCGAAATCGGCATCGTGGATGGCGAAATCGATGTTGAGGACCTTATTCCTGTAGATGATATGGTCGTTACAATGACGCACTTCGGATACGTCAAGCGGCTGCCGCGCAGCACTTATCGTGCGCAGGGCCGCGGCGGCAAGGGCGTAGTAGGCCAGAATCTGCGTGATGAGGATTACACTGAACAGATCCGTGTAATAAACACTCATGAACCCATCATGTTCTTTACCAATCGCGGCCGCTGCTACATGATGAAGTGCTATGAGATCCCCGAGGCAGGGCGCACTGCCCGCGGCACTGCAATCGTGAATTTGCTGCAGCTGCAGAGCGGTGAGAAAGTGACGACTATGATCCCCATGCCGCGTGAAGTCGAAGGCAAGTATCTTATGATGGCTACCCGCGACGGCCTGATAAAAAAGACGCCGTTGGAAGATTTCGCTAACCTGCGCCGTGCAGGCCTGATCGCTATTATCCTGCGTGAGGAAGATGAGCTGGTGGCTGTGGAACTGACCGACGGCAATCAGACTATGATGATGGCAACCCGTAGTGGACGGGCGATCCGCTTTGATGAAAAGAATGTACGCAGCATGGGTCGTGCAAGCATGGGCGTACGCAGCATGCGCCTGAAAGAGGATGACAACGTGGTATCTGCTTGCGTGCTTGAGCCCGATGCTCTTGTGCTGACGATCAGTGAGAACGGTTATGGAAAACGCAGTGATCCTGAGGAATACCGTGAGACAAACCGCGGTGGCCAGGGCGTCCGCGCAATGGGCTTGACTGAAAAGACCGGCCTGCTGGCCGCTCAGCTCATGGTGCGAGAAGAGGAGGATATTATCCTGATCACGGATGATGGCACCGTTATCCGTACTGGCGTAAGCAGTATCCGCAATTGCGGCCGTGCATCCCAGGGCGTCCGCTTGATGCGTGTAGCAGAGGGAAGCCGTATTGTAGGTGTGACCCGTACACCCAAGGAAGAGATGCCTTCTGATTCAGAAATGATGGAAGAAACAACACAAGAAGCGCCGACAGAGGAAGAATAAAATAAAGTCCCCGGATGGGGCAGGACAGTAAAAGAGTACCGCCGGAATGATCTACCATTTAAGAGATCATCCCGGCGGCATTCATTTGCGCTGATTTTGATCAGCGGCGGCCGATGCAGGTGTCGTCATAAGAAGTGTGGCTGTTTTCCTTGATGTAATCAATGATTTCATCCACATATCCGAACGCCAGCCCAACATAGCTGTCTGCACAGCCGTAATAGACGGCAATACGGCCGGTTTGCGGATCCTGAAGCGTGGCACAGGGGAATACGACATTGGGAACGAAACCGCGCTCCTCGTACCATTTTTCGGGGGTTAGAAGCCAATTGGCACAGCGGTACTTCACACGGGAAGGCTCATCTATGTCCAGAATGGCTCCGCCTACGGAGTATACATAGCCGTTGCAGGTGTTGCATACGCCGTGATAGAAGATCAGCCAGCCCTCACTGGTCTCGATTGGTGCGGCCCCTCCGCCGATTTTCAGACTCTCCCACCATTCGCTGGAACGGCTCATTACATGGCGGTGATTGCCCCAGAAATGCAGGTCAGGGCTCTCAGAGATGAAGATATCGCCGAAAGGAGTATGCCCAGAATCGGATGGACGGGAGAGCATGACATAATTCCCGTGAATTTTGCGCGGGAACAACACTGCGTTACGGTTAAAGGGTAGAAAAGGATTTTCAACACGGGTAAAGGTCTTGAAATCCTGAGTCTTGGCCATGCCGATCGCAGCACCCCAGAAATCCTGGCACCAGATGATATAGTAAGTATCCTCCACTTTAACAAGGCGCGGATCATAGGCATAGATTGGTTGGAAGGGTTCGCCCTTTTCATCAACAAACTGAAGCTTGTCCGGTTCGAACGTCCAGTGGATGCCGTCATCAGAGTGCCCTAAATAGATGAAGGAGACACCATCACACTGTTCTCCGCGGAATACACCGATGTATTTGCCTTCATAGGGCATGACGGCGCTGTTAAAGATACGCGCTACACCTTTGATCGGATTGCGGCCGATAATGGGATTCTCATTCCAACGCCACAATGGCGAATTAGAAGGCTCATCCGGCCGTTCCTGCCATGGCATGGAAGAGAGCGCGGGAGCGATGATTTGATATTTGCTCATGCTTTACTCCTCTTTCAGAAGCATAAAGGGGCGCCGTGCGGTATCTGCGGAGCCTGCCGCTTTACGCCGCACGGCGCTTATTAAGTCAATTGGTCAGTATGAGGTTGTTTAGATCAGAAGATCTGATCCAGAGCATCCTGTACGACTTGCCTATTCTGCTCCTGCATCTGGGAAGGCGTAATGTTACCAGCTAGCAAATCCCACAAGGGCAGATCATTGATAACAACGTTGATAAAGTCGACCGTTTCATGTTCGCCCATGGACTTCATGATTTCGAAGTTCCAATCCTGCAGATCCAGCTTGTTGCTGGTGGAGGTGTACCACCACTCGAGCTCATCGGGATCATCGCGCAGTTCAGTATCTTCATGATACCAGTTCTGATAGGCGCGCAGTACTCTGTAGACCAGTTCAGGATCTTCGATGCCAGCAGGAATCAGCCAGTAGTTGCTGTTGGCCAGCTTCTTGGAGTTGGTTTCCGGATTGCCACTGGGGCCGATGGGATAATCTACGAATACCATGTCGAAATCCAGGTTAGGCTCTTCCAGGTAGTCCTTGTAGGAATCCAGAATCCAGGCAGCTGTCGTGGTGAAGGCAACCTTCTTGTCACGATAGAGCCAGCGGCAGACATCCCAACCATTTTCGGCGGGAATAGGGTACGCGGACTTGTCGGTTACAAACAGATCCTGCAAGAAGCTGAGAACTTCGCCCATCTCGGGGGAGGAGAGGTTTTCAGTCTCAGTGGCGCAAACATAGGTGCCATTGGACATGAAGAAGTAGGGGAAGAAGTCGCCCATCCAGCCGCCGTAGCCATATACGTCGGTTACACCGTCGCCATCGATATCACGGGTCAGAATCTGGCAGTATTCACGGAACTTGTCCCAGGTCCACTCGCCGCGCTCAACCAGATCACGAGGATCTTCCAGGTTTGCTTCCTGAATCATCTGCAGGTTGAAGGCCAGAGGATAGGTAGCACCAACCTGATCCTCGGCGCCCTTCACAGACAGCAGGGAAACAGCACCATTGGTCAGATTGACATAGTCCATGACAACGTCTTCATGGCTCAGCAGAGGATCGCTAGGATCAAGGACATCACGGAAGTCGGTGGCCAGGCCGTTCATAACGGCAGGCACGCCCCAGCCGAGCTCGACCATGTATACATCGAAGTCAGGCTCGCCGGCCAGAATGGAAATGTTCAGAGAATCCTGAACGCCGGCATAGGTGGCGTTAACGAACTCAAAAGTGACATTGTAGGTTTCTTCGATTTCCTTAACAACGTCAAATCTCATGATATCGGTTTCCTTACCGCTGGCGGAAGGATTGCTTTCCCAAGATTCATCGTCAGAATCGTAGTACATATCCCACCACAGGGCGATCGTGATATGACGGGGCTCTTCGGCAGTGGCGAAGGTCGAGATCATGCTGAAGGCCATCGCCAGTACCAGTGCCAGAGAAAGAATGCGCTTCATTTAG
>JAFYDF010000014.1 GCA_017544935.1 Clostridia bacterium | reverse complement strand
GTTGATAACACACGGTTTTTCGCAATTCGCAGTTTTATCGTGTACCGTTTTATAACCGCTCGTTTTATGCGGTTAAGGGAAAAACAAGGGAAAACTTTTTCATCATGCTGCGCAGAATATGTCAGGTGTTTTCTTATGGTGAATAATCCGGCGGAACAACCATACCGTTCCAGATCAAATGACTGAATCGATCAGTTGTCCGGCGATTTCCTGACTTTCCAGGCGCATGATGCTTTCTTCTGAACTGCCGAAGCTGAGGAAGTTGACGCTACCGTACCAGACGAGGGACTGGTCGATGACCGTGAACTTTTGATGAAAGTCCGAACGGAAAACCACATGTATGCCATAACCGTCCAGATACTGCGCGTTTGCGGCAACTCCGATCCGGTCTTTCTCCGGGAAATCCTCCGGCGGACGGGTGATTACCTTTACGGCCACTCCGTTCAGCACCGGTTCTGTCAGTGAGCGGGCTAGTTTTTCCATACGTGATTTGCGCATGAAGGGGCTGACGATCAGGATTTCTTTTTGTGCAGCAGCAAGATCACGGCAATAAACCGGATAGAAGCTCCTGCCGTCGTAAATCAAATCCGGTGTCTGAGGGAGCCGGACATCGGACTTGATCTGATAGCCAATGGCGGCATATCCCTTCAGCCGCTTCTGGTACATCCGCTCCAATACCGGCACGTGGATATCCACATAGTCGTAGATGCAAACCTCCGACTTCCCGGGATAACAGCGGTGCAGGCGCCCTGCGTACTGCGCGACCGTTCCCTTCCATGCGACGGGAATGGTCAGCAGCAGGGTGTCAAGCCGGGGGCAGTCAAAGCCCTCGCCGATATATTTCCCGGTGGCGATGACCAGTAACGGCTCCGAAGGCGGGATGTTGTGTAACTGTTTCAGCGCCGCTGCGCGCTGTTTGGACGAAGCGCTTCCATAGAGCGTCACAACATTGGGGCAAGCCGGACGCAGCAGCGCGGCCATACGCTCCACGTGTTCTCTGCGTTCCGTCAGCAATATGGGGCTGCGTCCCTCAGCCAGGGCTTCCTTTGCATCTTTGACAATCAAGGCATTTCGCTGCTCGCTGGCCACCAGCTCCGAGTAGAGCGCTGCGATACCGCGCTCTTCGGGGACGGCGGTTCGCCAGGAGGTGAATCTCGGAATTATGAAATGACTGAAGCCATGTTTCTCCGCCTGTGCTTTGGCATCCACCAGATATCGAATGGGACCGCATTGCAGAAACACGATTGGGTGGTGTCCATCCTGGCGGGTCGGCGTGGCGCTGAGGCCGTAGACATATCTGGCGCTGACCTCCTTCATCACACGTTCAAAGGTGACGGCTGAAATGTGGTGACATTCATCCACGATAACCATTCCGTAATCCTTTACCAGTTCCTTTACGGTGTCACCGGAGAGCAGAGACTGCATGATCGCAACATCCACGATGCCGGACAACCTGTCCTTTCCGCCGCCAAGCTGGCCGATGAGGAAGCGTTCCGGTTTCCTGCCTCGCTTTTTGGGCAGTGTCGGGAGCTCCTCGTCTATGGTCAAAAACTCGCGAAGGGACGCCCTCCACTGATTCAGCAGCGCCTGCGTATGGACCAACACCAGAGTGTTGACTTTTCGCTGACCGATTAGATAGGCCGCGACCACGGTTTTCCCGAATGCCGTTGTTGCGGACAGAACTCCGGTTTCATTTGCCAAAAGCGCCTTTACGGCGGGCTGCTGTTCATCGCGCAGTGTTCCATTGAAGCTGACACGGATCGGTCTGCCGACAGTGCGGTGGTCGGTAATGTGATAGGATACTTCTGCATCATTCAACACAGTGAGCAGTGCTTCCTCGCAGCCGCGGGGGAGCGCGAGATATCCGTCCCTCGTTTCTGCGGTGCTGATCACACGTGGCTTGTCATAGATTGGAAACCGCATCGCCTGCGCCCGATAGAAATCGGGATTCCTGAATGCAGCCAGGCGGACAAGCTGATTCTTTGCTCTGACAGACAGTACATCCTCCCGCAAATAGAACAGATTGCTTTTCACGATTTCAAGTTCCTGTGGGAAATCCCGGGCGTGCAGCTGGCATGTCTTTTGCTTCTCCCACGGCTTCGGGTTATCCTCGCTTTGCACCAGATTGCCAAGCGCTTCTCCACGGCAATGCTGCAGCAGCAGGGCGCTCAAAGTGTCGGGTTCAATCCGTCTGACAGAGGCCAGATAAGCCCACTGGTCGTCATATGGGACAAGCGATTCATCGATAAAGACGCTGTTGCCACTGCGCCTTGCCTGCCCCTGCAAGGGCAGCGCGATCAGGTTGCCAAAGCCGCCCTTGGGCAGCAGATCCTGATTGGGAATCATTCGGTCGTAGGCGGACAGCTTCAGAGTTCCACCGCGTTCCATCGCCGCGGCCAGTAAGGTCGTGCCCAGTCGCCGTGCGTCAGTGCAGGGGACCGGATGCGTAAAGAACAGCCACAAATGCGCGCCGTTGCCGCTGCGGGAACGCTCTATTGCACAAGGGATGTCCCACGCAGTGCAGATGCTCCGCAGAAGAGCGGCCTCTTCCTGCCATCCCTTGTCGTCAAGATC
>JAFYDF010000122.1 GCA_017544935.1 Clostridia bacterium | reverse complement strand
TGTCATAAATGGTGTAACTTCTGATTACGTTATCACTGCTGCCGATTTCTGTCTGCTCGCCGATCACATCGGCAGTCACAGAACAGGCAGACGGCAAGCCTTCCGTCGTGAAGCCGCTATCACTCAATGGATCGCCGTCATAGGTTTTTTCTGCAGAATTGGCAGTGATAGTAATATGCACACTGTTGACCGTTACATTCAGCGTTCCAACTACTTTTCTGATATTATAGTTGCCTTCAAGTGTATTATCGCCCCAAATAAGATCGAATGTGTTGTCGGACTCACCGACATTCTGCTGACTGCCGGTAATCTCCACAAACAGCTCGTCTCCGCTTGCCAATCCTGTGATTTTTGCAGGGCTGGCACCCAGCGGTGTGCCGTCATAGGACTTGCTGCCATCGGGAGACTCGATCACAAGCTCGGCAGGATTGACAGTTATCGGCGTTGCACTGACGGAGATACTGAAGTTCGACGCATTACAGGATATACCGCTGACTGCAGCAGCAGTGTCATATGTATCTGCGTTCTTGCCACCGCCGCTGACAGTCACATCCACAGTGTCGCCGGTAAAGAGAGTGAAGCGGTAAGCCGCGTCTGCCGACCTCGTGCGTGTACCGCTAACAGTCTCGCCTGCATGTGCACCGTTTATATATGTAATAATGGGTACAGGCAATTGCGTTAAGCCATTATAATATACGCTTTCACCACCACAGCTTATGGACAAACCCAGAGGGCTGACCGTCAGTGTGCCGCTTTGGATCTTTACATTGGTGAACTGATCTGTAACATCGTTGCCATCGGGGCCCACAATCTGATAACTAGAAATCGCGTTCTCTGAATCACCGACATCCGTCTGACTTCCACTGAGGGTCACTGCAACTGAATATCCCTCCGGAATGCCTGCAACACTGACGTTGTCTTCTGTCAGTTCTTCACCGTCATAAACTTTATCGGCAGAATCTGCTTCCAGGATGACTTCTTCCGTATGCTCTGCTGGCGGCAGCACTGTCAGCGTACCCAGGCTCTCCTGGATCGTATAATTATTCTTGTTGGCAGCGCCCCAGTCGATCGTATAAGTATTCTTGCTGCTGCCGACCTCAGTCTGACTGCCGGTCGCAACGATCCGGATAGTAGGATCCAGGATAATCGGAACGAAATGCAGTTCATCGTCGCTCAATGCCCTGCCGTTCTGCCCTGCAGGTACATCATTCATGCTGATCTGTACAGAAACAGCATCTCTGATCGTCGTTATTTCAGAACCGTTGCCTTCAGAAAGCTCCGCAATACGCTTTTTCAAGCTAGATATTTCCCACCCCGCATCGGAACAGGCCTGCTGCAGCAGTTCGGGATTGGTTCCATACAGGCGCAGGACTTCATCAGGAAGCTCATCTATCGACAGATCCTTAGTGATTACTTTCATCTTCATATCACCGTTCTCATCGGCATAACTGATCGATGCTTTCTGTCCGACTAGAAGTGTGATCTGCTCTGTAGTCCCGGTCAACGGATCTGTTACCTGCATACTGGTTCTTCCGGAAACAGCAACAAGGGCTTCTTCACCTGATGGCGTCTGAACGCTAACAGCAGCATTCCGCAGAGGATCCGAATTGCTTGAATACCAGGGAACAAGCTTGACTTCCGCCTTCCGGCTGGTCAGCGGTTCACCGTCATATGTCTTTTCGGCGCTCCCTGTCCATACTGTCAGCGGTGCCGGTTCAACGACCAGCTGGCCATTCAAGGTAGTGATATTGGTAAAATGCGATGTAACCTCTTCTCCATTCTGGTTCATGATTGCATAGCCTGCTATCTCATTTGCACATGCACCGGCGTCCGTCAGGCTTCCGCACGCAGTGACCACTACTGAAAAATCAGCAGGTAAGCCATAAACCAGAACACCTTCAGTTCTTGAGAGCGGAGTGCCATCATATATCTTGCTTGCCG
This sequence comes from Clostridia bacterium, assembly GCA_017544935.1. Taxonomy (GTDB): domain Bacteria; phylum Bacillota; class Clostridia; order Christensenellales; family Aristaeellaceae; genus SFMI01. Next base: position 7,242 of record JAFYDF010000122.1, on the reverse strand, counting down.
ACTGAGCGACAAAGGTGATCTCGCCGGAGTAGGTCCAGTCTCCATCTGCAGGAAACAGCATATTCAGATCAACTGAGGGCAATCCGTCTGTAGCAACCTCCACCCGCTGCCGAAGGACTGGATCGGCCTGAATCATATTCGCAACAAATTGGGGAATGTTTTCCTGAGTCAATGGGACCGGAGTCGTGTCGGCCTGCTCGGCGTTCTTGTTTGCGTCTATAAGCTCCATGAACTCACCAGCCGTCAACAGTAAAGTCTGCTGAGTTCCGGAATCATCTGTCACACCGATCTGGGCTGTACCCTCCAGAACGCCCAGGATCGTGACAGCCGGTTGATCTGCTGTCCCTGCAGGCTGCTGACTCGCAAAAACGATCGTGCCCTGGATATTCATTGTGGCCGTGCCTGCCGCGATCTTCAGGCTCTCGTCCTCATCCAGCTTCCGCTGAACATCAAGGAATACTGTGCCCTGGATCAGTTCAAGCACCGTATCATTGCTTTCGCAGGTCAGCTTTACCTGAGTCTGGGCATCAAGCGCAGCTGTTCTTCCTTCAGACAAGTAAACAGGCACAGTTGCGTCCTCTCCCGTCCGAAGGATCTCACCGCTCCTGAGCGTTTCGTTCTCTCCTGCAGTACGGACTTGCCCGGAACCGTCAATGACCTCAGCTTCTCCCTGCGCATTCAGGATATGCATCTCATTCTCGGATTCCTCCGCCGAAGCGGTGAAGGCCACCAGTGTCAGAATCATTATAATCGACGCAAACAAAGATAAGACCTTGGTTAAACTTCTGTTCATGGATCTGCTCCTTCCTGCCTGCCGGCACGGTACTGTCTCAGCATTCTTATGTCCATGTCCCTGCTGTTTTCTAAGGAATGTTCTTGATATTGTAGATATCTTCGCGATATTATCATATCTCAGGTTACAGGCTCAGTCAATATGAACCGCGCTCTTCCGTGTTTTGCAGCCGGAAGCGTCAAATCGGCGCAAAATCACACATATTACTGCTGAATCGGACGGTTTTTCAGGCGATTTTCATCTGTCCGTCATCTTCACACGCCTTTCAAAATGCTGCAAAAAAACATGTTTGGAGGTATCTTCGCGCGCAAGAATGTTTTAAACGGATTTTGAGGTTGATTATATACAAACCATAACTTATAATAAATCTGACCTTTGCGTTAAAATACAGGAAAGGAGGCTTTTTACAATGACGATCGTACGGAGGTCCGAGGTTCAATAAGGTCTGAGCTTAAATAATCGCAAAATAAGCTCAGATGGGTCCTGCTGCAATAACGGAGGAGCATATGAGCTATATAAGGGCGGATCAGATTCTGCCCAATGAATTATTGGAAATCATTCAGCAGTATGTAGATGGAAAGCTGCTTTACATACCTTGTAAAGAAAAACAAGAATGGGGAAGCGGAACATCCGCAAAGAAATACTTCTGTGACCGTAACAAAAGAATATATGATGCTTATCTGACGGGCTTGAGTTTAATTGAACTGTCCCGTAGTTTTGCTTTGTCTGAAAAAAGCATCCAGAGGATTCTGAGAACGCAGAAGACCGCCGCTGCACAGGAAGAACGTTTCTGATGCATATCCGGATGCGAAGTCTTTGTAAAGCCGGAATCCTATGGAGGAATTATGCGTAAGTTATTTTCATATCTTAAACCATACAGAGGCTGGATCGTCCTGTCCACTTTCCTGATGGCGATCTCGTCAGTCTGCAATCTACTGTTGCCCACGCTCATGTCCGATGTTCTGGACAAGGGCGTATACGGTGCTGCGGAAAGCGACACATTCAGCTATATTCTGAAGACTGCGGCCTGGATGTTCGGGCTCTCTCTGGCCAGTCTGCTTTCCGTATCCGGCGGCTACTGGGTCGTTTACAAAATCATTGCAGGTTACACATGGAGCCTGCGCTCCGCACTTTTCCGTAAGGTCCACACCATGACGCTGGAAGAAGTCGGACGCCTCGGGACTTCCAACCTGGTCACACGCACCACGCATGACATAGGCACCCTGAATGAGATCATCTCCATGTTCTGCGGCGGGATTCTGATCATCCCGCTGACGTTCCTGGGTGGTGTCTTCCTTTGCATGCGCAAAGACGTTCTCCTTTCCATTGTGATCATCTGCGCAGTACCGCTTCTGATTGCCGCGGGCCTGCTCATGAGCAAGAGGATCGAGCATCTCTGGGACGTCTCCGACGAGTACTGCGACAAGCAGAACGATCTGGTGCGCGAACGTCTTCGTGGCATCCGCGTCATTCGCGCGTTCAATCGGGAGCCAAAGGCACATGAACGTATTACTGACGCTACACATGTCATGGCTGACAATATCATCCGCGCGAATGTACGCATGGCAATCATTGACCCAATAGCCGCGTTTGTCCTGAATACCGCGGCACTGGTCATTGTACTGCTGGGCGGAATCCGTATGGAGCGTGGAAGCGGTCTCACTGCCGGTGATATATTCGCGATCATCCAATATATCAATATCATCCTCGGCGCAATCATTTCCGTCTCTTTTGATATCGTACTGCTGCCACACATCCGGATCGCGGCCAAGCGTCTCAGCGAGATCACCGAATCTACAGGCATTGAGGATGAGCGTCCTGCGGAAGGAATCGTTTTTTCAGGCGCGATCGACATCGATCATGTCAGTTTCACATACCCCGGAAGTTCTCTTCCCTCTCTGGCAGATGTAGACCTGCATATCAAGGCAGGCGAATGGATCTCCATTATCGGCGGCACTGGCTCCGGCAAGTCAACGCTTGCGGAACTGCTGCTCGCTTTCCGCATGCCTACCGAGGGAAAAGTATGCTTTGACGGGCATGACACTGGGGAGCTTACACCCAAGGATATCCGGGCGAACATCAGCTGCTCCATGCAGAAATCCATGCTTTATGCCGGGACAGTCGCGGAAAACCTGCGCATGGGCAAGCCTGACGCTACGGACGAGGAGCTTTGGGCAGCGCTGGAGCTGGCGCAGATTGCGCCTTTCCTGCGTGAGAAACCTGAAGGCCTGGAATTCAGGCTCGAGCCTGCGGCAACGAACATCTCCGGTGGCCAAAAGCAGCGCCTTGCTATTGCGAGAACGCTTCTGAAAGATGCGCCTATCTATATCTTCGACGATTCTTTCTCCGCGCTGGACTTTCTTACAGAAGCGAAAGTCCGGAAAGCACTCAACGAAAAGCTTGCCGGACACACGCGGATCGTTATTACCCAGCGTGTAGTCTCCGCCATGCACTCCGACCGGATCTTTGTTCTGGCAAACGGTGTTCTTGCTGGCGCCGGGACACATGCGGAGCTGCTGAAAAACTGTTCCATATACCGTGAGATCTACCTCTCCCAGACGGGAGGTGAAAATGCATGAGTTCCTCTGAACAGAACAAGAAAGAAGAAACACCCAACACCCCAAAGGTAAAAAGCCGTCTGCTGGATGATACCGGCAAGCGTCTCCTGCGGGAGATCCGGCCGCTCTGGGCCTGGATCCTGCTCTCTGCCGTCATCTGCCTGCTGCTGATCGGCTGTGCCGTTGCAGGGCCTGAACTGCTGGGTGATCTTGTCAATCGTCTCTATGAATGGGCTAAAGCAAAAACACCAGGACTAGCCGGAAGCCTGCTGCCGGAGTTGGGTATGCTCTTTGGAATCTATGCTCTCAATGCGGGCCTGACCTATGGTAATTCGTACCTGCTGAATAATGTAGTCAGTCGTTTCTTCTGCGCAGACTTTCGCATCCGCATCTCTGAGAAGCTGAAACGTCTGCCCGTGTCCTATGTGGACAAGACGCCGGCCGGCGATGTCATCGACCGTATGATGGATGACGTAGGCGATATGGCAGATACCATCTACGGTATCGTGGAGATCCTGCTCTCGGGATTCCTGCAGATGCTTGTCATCGCGGTCATTCTCTTTTTCACAGACTGGCGCATGGCGATTCCCGTCGTGCTGCTCTCCCCTCTGTCCGTCCTGCTCTCTGCCAAGATGGCAGGCTTGGGCGAAAAGCACTGGGACAAGCACTTCGAGCTGGGTGGCAAGCTCACCTCGCTTGCGGAAGAGGCCTTTACTAATTACCCGACAACCAAAGCCTTCAATGGTGAAGCCCACGTACAGAAAAAGTACGATGCTCTGTCCAGGCAGCATCAGCGCAGTGGTATCTTCGGCTATTTCCTGTCATCGATCGTTCAGCCTGTTATCGTCTTCATTGATGCCATGGCTTACATTGCAGTAGCAGTACTGGGCGGCTGGCTGATTCTGCACCGCGGTGTGCCCATCGGCACTGTTGTCACAGTCATTCTCTTCGCACGTCAGCTTTCGGCTCCGCTCGAACAGGTAGCATTCGGAATCAGTTTCATACAGCGTATCAAGTCTGCAGCCAAGCGTGTCTTTGCACTGCTCGATCTGCCCGAAGAAAATGACCCCGATGGGAAAGTCGAAACGCCTACCAGCGGACGTGTGGAGATTCGTCATGTCGACTTCTCCTACGATCCGGATAAGCCTCTGATCCAAGACCTGAACATATCGGTTGAGCCCGGGCAGAAGGTCGCCATCGTTGGCCCCACCGGCGCAGGCAAAACTACGATCGTTAACCTGCTCATGCGCTTTTATGACATCCAATCCGGCCAGATTCTCATCGACGGCCAAGATGCATCTAAGCTGTCAAGAGAAGAGAACCGTGATCTTTTCGCTATGGTCCTGCAGGATACATGGCTGTTTAAGGGCACTGTCGCAGAAAATGTCGCTTATGGCAGTCCAAATGCCAGCCGTGAGGATATAGAGCGCGCCTGCGACTACGCATACTGCGACCATTTCATCCGCCGCCTGCCTCAAGGCTATGATACAGTCATATCCGAAGACAGCACGGCTGTTTCCTCCGGGCAGAAGCAGCTGCTGACCATAGCTCGTGCCGTGCTTGCTGACAGACCGCTTCTCATCCTGGATGAAGCCACCTCGAACGTGGATACGCGCACAGAACTGCTGATCCAGAAAGCAATGGATCATCTCATGGGCGATCGCACATGCTTTGTCATTGCGCATCGGCTCTCAACAATTGTGGATGCAGACCTGATCCTTGTGCTCCGGGATGGACAGATTGTGGAACAGGGAACCCATAAATCGCTGCTGAAAGAAAAAGGGTTCTATTATGAAATGTTCCAAAGCCAGTACGCGATTTGACTCTTTCTGATTTTGTGCTATTATATTCGAGCGCGCATTAACGCGCAGAGGAGGTAATCGAGTATGAAAAAACTGATCAGCATGATCTTGGCAGTGATCCTGGTAATGGCTCTGGCTTGTACCGCCATGGCTGAAGAGACTAATGGTGAGAAGTTTGACAGTGTCTGGGCGATCCAGGATGTTATCGTAGAGATTGATCAGGAAGAGGAAGGCTTTCGCGTTCTGATTATTAGCAAAGATTTTGAAGAAGGCAAAGGTACTATCTGGGAATACAACTGCTTCTATCAGGAAAATGTAGACGCACTCGTCTCCATGACTACCATTAAGCGTGGTTTTACCTTTAACCCGGAGTATCCGGATGATGAGACCTATGAAGAGCCTGAACGCGAGGGCTTTGATGATGATGGTAAGTCCACCATGTTTACAATCAATGAAAACGGCCGGCTGATCTGGAAAGACGGTTACGAGAACATGGGGCAAGACCTCGAGTTTATTAATATCGGCCGCTTTGGTGGCAGCTGGAAAAATGAAGAAGAATCCGTATATACGAATATCTCCTGGAATGGACATGATGATGCATTCTACTATGATGTATATCTCCAGCGCGGAGAAAGCGATTCGGAATCTTGTGCTATTTTCTACATGACCGGTGTCTACAATGAAGAAACCGATAAGCTCGAATGCACCGGCCCCGCCGTTACCTATACGAACGGTGAAAAAGACAGCACCTCTGACAATGAAGTTTATGAAGCCTTCTTCTCCTGGACGGAAGACGGCAAGCTCCTGTTCGAGGCTGCCAATGGCATCGAGCTCGAAGCGGACTTCGACAACAACGGCTGATAAATTCTCTTCAATGAAAATACTGCTCGGGGCATCCTCCGCAAGGAAGATGCCCCGGCTTTTATTAAGTTGGTATTTGACAGTACTTCCGCCTCAAAAGCATACCACAAACTACGAGCAGCCCTGTCATTGAAAGAAATGAAATAACAGGACACCAGTGTTCCCGCCGCGCCTCAGAATGGCAAGGCCGAAGCGCAAATTGCTATTATAGGCCGGATCATACTCTGATGCTTTTATTGCATCAAGTATACGCGCGCCTCATAGGGTTCAAGCGAAAAGCTGACATCCTCCTTCACAGACATATTGCTCAGAAGCAGCTGTGCCTCATCCATTCCCCACTCATGCAGACTGATATTTTTTGTCCTCTCGCCGCTGTAATTGCATAGTATCAGCAGCTTTTGCCCTTCAAGGGTACGCTGATATGCGAAAATCTGCTCATCGTCAGGAAGCAGCAACGTGTAGTCTCCATACACAATAATCGGATACGTCTTCCGCAATGCAATCAGCTTTTTGTAGTAGCTGCGTACGCTGTTTTCATCGTTCAGCTGTGACTGCACATTGATGGTATGGTAATTGGGGTTAACGTCGATCCATGGTGTGCCTGCAGTAAAGCCTGCATTCTCGGTGTCATCCCACTGCATGGGTGTGCGGGCATTGTCACGGCTCTGCCAGTGCAGGGAAGATAGCATCTCCGCCTCGCTCACACCGCATTGCTGCGTCATTTCTTTCCATGCATTCAAAGATTCAATATCGCGGTAATCATCAATGGAGGCAAACCGCACATTGGTCATGCCCAGTTCTTCCCCCTGATAGATGTAAGGCGTACCCTTGAGCATATGCAGCAGCGTACCAAGCATCTTGGCTGAACGCACGCGCATCTCCTCTGTTGCATCGCACCCAAAGCGTGAGACCACACGCGGCTGGTCATGATTGTTCCAGTACAGGCTGTTCCACCCTTTTTTGCTCAGTCCTGTCTGCCAGGCGCTCAGGCAGCGGCGCAGATCGGAAAGCTTTGCGCGGTCTTTGCTCCAGCGCCCCATTGGGCCGTTGCGGTCCAGACCCATATGCTCAAACTGGAAAACCATCTGGAGTTCATCTTCATCCTCGCCCGTATACTGCTGTGAAAGCTCGATCGTGACATCGGGCATCTCGCCCACCGTGATAATGTCATAATGACTGAGGACTTCCCGGTTCATTTCCTTAAGAAACTCATGGATGCGCGGGCCAT
>JAFYDF010000121.1 GCA_017544935.1 Clostridia bacterium | reverse complement strand
GGGTTGGGAAACGCTGTTTTTGCTGTGCCGTAAAGTACAGTCTAATCAACGTTCCTCCGGGGAGGGACGTTTTTTTCGCCCTCGCCGCTTCATTTGATTAATTATCTGGAGGAACGAACATGAAGAAACTACTTGTCCTTCTCGCTCTCATTCTTCTGCTGGTATGTACCTGCGCACTGGCAGACGGTATTACCGTAACCGATATGATGGGCCGTGAGATGACCTTTGATGCCCCTGCTGACAGAGTCGTAGTAATGATGCCCGCCGATTGTGAAATAGTCTATGCACTGGGTGCAAAGGACAGTTTGATTGGTATCGGTACCTACTGCGAAACTAAGCCTGAGATGGCTATTATGCCTGAACTCGCCGGTCTGCCGGTCGTCAATTCCGGCTATGTGACCAATGTAGAACAGATTCTGGCACTCGCACCGAATGCCGTGATCATGGCCACCATGGATGTCCAGCCCGCTATCACCGAACAGCTGGAAAGCAGCGGAGTGAAAGTCGTCGCTACAGATGCTCAAAGTCTGGAAGATGTTTACACCGATATCCGTCTGATTGGTAAAATACTCGGCAAGAATGCCGAAGCCGAAGAACTGGTTGCCTCCATGCAGCAGCAACTGGCTGATATCGCAGCCAAGGCACCCAAGGCAGGCAAAACACTTTATGTCGAAGAAAGTCCCCTGGAGTGGGGCCTTTGGGCAGCAGGAAGCGGGACTTACATGAATGATCTGTGCGAGCTTCTGGGCATGACCAATATCTTTGCCGCCGATTTTGCGCTCCATCAGCCAGTCTCTGAAGAAGCTGTCCTGGAACGCAATCCCGATATCATTGTTACCATGATGATGTATTACGATTACGGTCCTCTTCCTGATGAAGAAATCATGAATCGTCCCGGCTGGGAAAATGTTTCTGCCGTTCAGAACGACGCCGTATTGTATGACGAGACCAATGCTGTAGCCTTGCCTGGCCCGCGTCTGGTCGAAGTCGCGCAGATGCTCCTCGATCTGATCAACGGCACTGCTGTTGATGAAGTTCCGGCAGCATAATCCGATTTGTAAAAACAGAAAGGCTGGCAGCGGCCTTTCTTTTTTCGCTGTTTTTTCCATGTTTTCCGTTGTCTGCCCTTCTTCTGCGTGCTAAAATGATTCCCGTGAAAGGAAGGCAAAACATGGTTATCGATTTTCATGCTCATGTATACCCGGAGAAAATAGCGCAACGTGCCGCGGAAAGCATTGGCGCGTTTTATGATGTTCCTATGCATCACGCAGGCAGTGTATCCGTTTTATTGCAGCGCATGGCTGAAGGCGGTATTGACCGTTCGCTGATCCACTCAGTAGCACTGGTCCCTTCCCGTGCTGCCACTATCAATGATTTTATAGCCCGCGAGGTCTCTGAACACCCGCAGCAGCTGACCGGGTATGCCACACTGCATCCTGACATGACAGAAGCAGAAGCAGAAGCAGAGCTTCAGCGTGCGCTCGGGCTTGGGCTTAAGGGAGTCAAACTGCACAATGACATGCAGCAGATCGCCCTGTCGGATCCCCGTATGGATAAGATCTATGCTGCCTGTCAGGATACCTGCCCGCTGCTGCTGCATATGGGTGACAGTCGATATCACTATGATAACCCGTCCATGATCCCGCCCATCCTGCAGCGGTTCCCCCGTCTGCAGCTGATCTGTGCGCACATGGGCGGATATACGGAATGGGATGAAGCGCGCGAATACCTGCAGCACGAAAATGTTATGGTCGATTGCTCAAGCAGCTATTTCGTGCTGGGCAATACCGGCCTGCTCAGCAGCATTCGCTTTTTCGGTGCCGACCGCGTGCTGTTCGGAAGCGATTTCCCCATGTGGGACCCTGCCGAAGAACTGCGTGCTGTACGCGCTCTGGGGCTTACGGAAAAAGAGCTTGAAAAAGTTCTGCACCGCAATGCACAGTTGTTGTTGAAGCTCTGATTAATAAAAAAGAAGTCCGGGATCAGATCAAAAAAATGATCTTGATCCCGGAATATTTTTTACACTCATTATTTGGAATCCATCGGTTCCTGCCATACATACCATTGTGTGCCGTCAGTCGACAAATGAATGGTACCCGTGGAGATATAATACCGCGGGATGTTACGTCTGTTCTGCTGGTTCTCACCTGTCTGGGTGGAAGAACGCGTATTGGTATTGACCACCAGCCCCGGGTTCATGGCTGTCAGGAATTCGGTCACAGTAGCTGTACGGTTATGGTGGGCGGATTTGTAAACATCGCACTTAAACTCTGATGCATCGAAATGCTCCAGCAGCCAGTGCTGCGTCTCACCACCGATATCCGCTGCCAGGAACATGCGCGCCTGACCGAACTGCAACATGGCACAGGCAGAATGGTTGTTCATGGTGACACCCTTTTCGTTGCAGCGGTAAAAGGTCAGTGTTGCGCCACCCAGTTCCATCACATCACCAGTTGCTATTTTCTCAAAGGGAATCTCTTTTTCCTTCAATAGCTTCTTATATCCGTTCCACAGAGTGTAACTGTCATTCTCATCATAAGGCGAGATCACTTTTCCCACTCTATAACCATGCTGGATCAGCTTTTCCTGCATCTCAAGATGGTCATCATGTGCATGCGTGAGGAAGAAATAATCGAAGCTGTCAATTCCCTTTTCTTTCAAATAGGCGTCGACATACTGAAAGCGCCAGCCTTCACCGCCGTCGACTAACATCCGCTTTTCACCGCAGGTAATGATGATACAGTCTCCCTGGCGGATACCCAGTACATCTACTTTCATCAGCACCGCATCGTCTGCAAAGGGAGCCTGGTCCCGATATTGCACAGTTTCATACGGAGCCTGGTTGTTCCCCTTTTTATGATAAATCGGCAATGAATCAGCCAGCGCTGCAGAGCAGAGCAGGATGCAGCACAGGATCATGGCAGTCAGTCGTTTCAGCATGCTTTCTTTCCTCCGTCTAGCTGCATTATATCATATTTCAAGATCGGCGCAAAATATATCAACATCATTTTACACAAATGCCGGAGCGCTTTGCAGCGCTCCGGCATCGATTTGTAAGAAGATTGCCTTACTCGGCGGCCAGCTTCTTGTAGCTCTCCAGACGGTCCTTGGCATCCTGCTCGTTCTTGGCGAACAGCACCTCGGCAGTCTCGGGGAACTGCTTGAGCAGAGAAGCATAGCGGGTCTCGCTACGGATAAAGGCCTGGTAATCTTCAGTGGGATCCTTGCTGTCCAGGGTCAGAGGATTCTTGCCCTGCTCAGCCAGTTCCGGATTGAAGCGATACAGCGGCCAGTAGCCGGCGGCCACAGCCTTGCGGATCTCAGCCTGCGCCAGGGACATGTTGATACCATGGTTGATGCAGGGAGCATAAGCAATGATCAGGGACGGGCCATGATAGGCTTCCGCCTCGTTCATTGCCTTAAGCAGCTGGTTGGGATTGGCGCTCATAGCCACAGTCGCAACATAGACGTAACCATAGCTCATGGCCATCATACCCAGATCCTTCTTCTTGGTGCGCTTACCGGCAGCAGCGAACTTCGCAACAGAGCCGGTCGGGGTGGACTTACTGGACTGGCCGCCGGTATTGGAGTACACTTCAGTATCCAGAACCAGAACATTGACGTCCTCATTCTGAGCCAGAACGTGATCCAGTCCGCCGTAGCCGATATCATAGGCCCAGCCATCGCCGCCGAAGATCCAGATGGACTTCTTGACCAGCATATCCTTATCAGCCAGAACTTCGCGGGCAAGCACGCACGCGTCACAGTTGCAGCCTTCGGTGATGCCTTCTTCGCAGGCAGCCACCAGCTTGGCGGCAGCAGCCTTGCTGCCTTCAGCTTCGTTCATGTTCTCGAGCCATTCCTTGCCGGCTTCCTTGATCTCAGCAGTCGCCCAGTCAACGGCGATCAGCTTTTCAACGGTCTCAGCCAGCTTGGCACGGCGCTGATTCACGGCCAGATTCATACCGAAACCGAACTCAGCATTGTCTTCGAACAGGCTGTTAGCCCAGGCAGGGCCATGGCCTTCATCATTGGTGGTGTAGGGGCAGGTGGGAGCGGAGCCGCCGTAAATGGAGGAGCAGCCGGTCGCGTTGGCAACCATCATGCGGTCGCCGAACAGCTGGGAAACCAGCTTGACATAGGGCGTCTCACCGCAGCCTGCGCAGGCGCCAGAGAACTCAAACAGCGGCTTGAGGAACTGGCTGCCCTTGACGGTGGCCTTGTTCACGGTGATGTTGGGCTCAGGCAGCTTCATGGCGAACTCCCAGTTCGCTTCTTCCGCGCGCTGAGTAGCCAGCGGCTTCATTTCCAGAGCCTTGGTCTTGGCAGGGCAGACTTCCACGCAGTTGCCGCAACCGGTGCAATCCAGCGGGCTGACCTGCATGCGGTAGTTGTAACCGGCAACTTCCTTGCCGATCGCCTTCTTGGTGGCAAAGCCTTCGGGAACCGCAACGCCTTCCTTGACGAGGATCGGACGGATGCAGGCATGCGGGCAGACCAGAGAGCACTGACCGCACTGGATGCAGTTGTCCACGATCCATTCGGGAACCTTGACAGCGATGCCGCGCTTCTCGAACTTGGTGGTGCCGGTGGGCACGAATCCATCAGGGGTAAAGGCGCTGACGGGCAGCTGATCGCCTTCCTGAGCAAGGATAGGCTTCACGATCTCGTTGAAGTACTCAGTCGCTTCCACAGCAACGGGCACAGCACCGGTCGTAGCATTTGCCCACTCGGCAGGAACCTTGACTTCCTTCAGACCGGAAATGGCGATATCGATGGCGTCCCAGTTCTTCTGGACAACGGCATCACCCTTCTTGCCATAGGTCTTCTTGGCATAAGCCTTCATGTACTTATCAGCATCATCGTAGGGGATGATGTCAGCCAGTTTGAAGAAGGCAGCCTGCATGATGGTGTTGATACGGCCGCCCATGCCGACCTGTGCAGCCAGCTTAACGGCATTGATGATGTAGAACTTGGCGTTCTTCTTGGCCAGCAGCTGCTTCATCTTTGCGGGCAGCTGAGCATCCAGCTCGCTCTCGTCCCACTGGCAGTTAAGCAGGAAGGTACCGCCATCCTTCAGGGAGGTCACCATGTCATACGCAGTCACATAAGCCTGGTTGTGGCAGGCGATGAAGTCGGCCGCGTCGATCTGGTAGGTGCTGCGGATGGGCGTATCGCCGAAGCGCAGATGGCTGACCGTCAGGCCGCCGGACTTCTTGGAGTCATAGGCGAAGTAAGCCTGAGCAAACTTATCAGTATGGTCGCCAATGATCTTGATGCTGTTCTTGTTGGCACCGACAGTACCGTCAGAGCCCAGACCATAGAACTTGCAGCTGACCGTGCCGGCAGGCGCGGAGTTGAACTGCTCGCCCAGCTTCAGGCTGGTGTTGGTCACATCATCATTGATACCAACGGTGAAATGGTTCTTGCACTCGCCTTCGAGGTTCTCGAACACAGCCTTGACCATGGTGGGGGTGAATTCCTTGCTGCCCAGACCATAACGGCCTCCGACAACCTTCACACCGCAGCAACCGGCTTCACGCAGCACAGTTACGACATCCTGATACAGAGGCTCACCCAGAGAACCGGGCTCCTTGGTGCGGTCCAGCACAGCGATCTTCTTCGCAGTGGCAGGGATGGCCGCCAGGAACTTTTCGCTGGCGAAGGGGCGGAACAGATGAACCTTGATCACGCCGTACTTCTTGCCCTGTGCATTGAGAGCTTCAACGGCCTCGTCGATGGTCTCGCAGCCGCTGCCCATGCAGACGATGATCTCTTCAGCATCAGGCGCACCGGCATAATCAAACAGATTGTACTTGCGGCCAGTGATGGATTCGACCTTCTTCATGCACTCCTCGACGATAGCGGGAGTGGCCAGATACTGCTTATTGGCAGCTTCACGGTTCTGGAAGTAAATGTCAGGGTTCTGCGCGGTGCCAGCCTGATGCGGATGATCAGGATTCAGGGCACGTGCACGGAAGGCATTCACTTTGTCCCAAGGCACGATCTTCGCGATGTCTTCGTAGTCGATGGCATCGATCTTCTGGATCTCGTGGCTGGTACGGAAACCGTCGAAGAAATGAAGGAAGGGAACGCTGGATTCCAGCGCTGCCAGATGGGCAACCAGAGCCATATCCATGGCTTCCTGTACGGAACCGGAGGCCAGCATCGCGAAGCCGGTCTGACGGCAGGCCATGACGTCCTGATGATCGCCGAAGATGCTCAGCGCATGAGCGGCCAGCGCACGGGCGGAAACGTGGAAGACGCCGGGCAGCAGTTCGCCGCTGATCTTATACATGTTGGGGATCATCAGCAGCAGGCCCTGGGAAGCAGTGAAGGTGGTGGTCAGCGCGCCAGCGGCAAGAGAACCGTGAACAGCACCGGCAGCACCGGCTTCGGACTGCATCTCGGCAACATGAACGGTCTGGCCAAACAGGTTCTTACGGCCCTGGGCAGCCCATTCGTCCACGTACTCAGCCATCGTGGAGGACGGCGTAATGGGATAGATAGCATCAACGTCGCTGAACGCGTACGCAACATGGCTAACCGCACCATTGCCGTCGATCGTGTACTTGAAAGACATGGGGAACTCCTCCTTTATGTATTATCTTTGTAACGCCTTTTCGCGGCATAGTAAACGCAACTATACCCGAATATTAATTATAGAGGCGGAATCAACAGTTAGTCAATACAAACTATGGGTTAGAACTCTGAATAATCAGTATTTTTAATGGGAAAAATCTTCCTATTTTGACATTACAGCCGCAGTCGGGCAAACGGCTCTTTCGGAACATCATGCGTACGAAGTGCCTGACGCAGCAGCCCCTGCATCCGCCTTGCCGCTGAATCCGCATTCGCACCCGGCCTGCATAAGCTTTTCCGTAAACGTGTCATCTCCGTGCAGATAAAGGTCCACATGAGTATACCGCAGCAAATGCTGCGGCCAAAGCTATTCATAAGACGGATTTTTCATTTCAAAGGCATCACGCGGTTCCTGCGAAAGTGCCTTTTCCGGATCAAAATGACAAGTCGCCAGGAAATCATGAATGCCGTGCTGGGACGGGCTCTGACCCGTATAGATAGAGATACGTTCTGGCGAGCATGCCGGCGATACACAAAAGAGATTGTCAAGCCTCGTACCGCATGCAGCCAAATGGTCCAGGTTTGAAGTGACAATCTCATTGTTACCAGCGCAGTGCCTACCCCATGCACCCATATCATCCGCCATGAGGAACAGTAGGTTGGGTTGTTTCCTATGCGCTATTGTGTCCTCCATTACCGTCCGCCGATACGCTGGGCGATCTGCATCATGCGCGGAAGCGCATATTCGAAGAACTCTTCATATGCTGCACAAAAGCGTGTGCGTTCAAGTCTTCCCTTCCCGTCATCGCGATCTCGGCGGCAGCCGCCACGGCACAGTGGATAAAAACGGCACTTCAAGCATTCCGCGTCCTTTTCTGCAGAATCTTCCACAAAACGCAGCATATGCCGTTTCTCGTCCAAAGCTGCAAAATCATCTGTAACAAAGCTTCCCAAACGGTAATCATCGAGAACATAAAAATCGCACGGATAGACACTGCCGTCTGCCTCCACCGTATATTGCATACCACAGCAACCCATCATACCACAGTTCTCCGCCGGATGCCCGAGCAGCATGCCGATATAGTTTTCGAACTGCCGGATATAGATAAACCTCCCATGCATGATATCTTCAGCCCAGCGATCGAACAGTTTATTTAGAAATTGAGCATATTTGTCTGTTGTCAGCCATCCCTGATTCTCGCCGAAGGCATCCAGACAGGGAATATACTGCTGCCAGCGAAGATCATGTCTTACGAAAAAGTCATAAATCAAATCAAGCTTATCTGCAGTGTCGTTAGTAATCACAGTCAGTGTATTGAAAGTCACATTATGCATGCGTAAGAGCTCCGCAGCCGCAAGCACACGTGAAAGAGTACCTTCTCCTCTGGCATCAGGACGGTTTTTGTTGTGAATGCCAGCCATTCCATCAATGGACAGCCCCACAAGCACTCTTTCTTCAGCTAAAAAGCGTGCCCACTCCTCGTTCAGCAGCAAGCCATTCGTCTGCAATGCGTTTTCTATACGCACGCCCTTCACATTGTGTTTTTTTTGAAGTTCTACCGCACGGCGGAAGAAGTCCAGCCCACGCAGTGTCGGTTCACCGCCCTGGAAGCCGAACGTGCACGAGCCGTCAGCATAGACCAATGCCTTTTTTATCATGATTTCAAGAACATCCTCAGGCATCATGCCATAATCGCATACTTCCCGATGGCTGGTCTCATCTGCATAAAAACAATAGCGGCATCGCATATTACAGCGGCCAGAAGCGGGTTTGATCAACAGATTGAGAGGCGGCATGATATATACCCCCAATTATTCATGATTTTTTATTATATCAGATGAAAAAAAAGTCATCAAGGCGCGCTCTGTTGACTTTGTGTTGAATTATGCGTGATATAGTGCTATTTGTAATTATCTGTCCATTTGCAAGGAGGCCCTTCATGAAGATTAAAATCACCTCGGACAGTACCTGCGATCTGACTCCAGAATTATTAAAGCGTTTTGATATTTCCATTTGCCCTTTGTATGTCATCATGGACGGAGTCTCCTACCGTGACGGCATAGATATCACCACTGACCAGATTTTCGCCCATGTGGCGGAAGGCGGTAGTCTCTGCTCCACTGCTGCAGTCAGTGAAGACGACTACAAACATTTCTTTGCCCGCGAGCTGGAAGGCTATGACGGACTGGTGCATATAACTATCAGCAGCGAAATGTCCGCCTGCTATCAGAATGCTCTCAGGGCAGCAAGGAAATTTGAGAATATCCATGTAGTGGACAGCCGTAATCTGAGTTCCGCACAGGGGCTGTTGGTCATGGAAGGCGCAGAAATGGCACAGCGCGGTGACATGACCGCCGAAGAAATCGGCAAAGCGCTGAGAGAACTCGCCCCTAAGATAGATGGCAGTTTCGTCGTTGATCGTCTGGAATACCTACGCAAAGGCGGCCGCTGCTCCACCGCAGCCGCTCTTGGCGCAAATCTGTTGGCGATCAAGCCCTGCATTGAAGTCCGTGATGGCAATATGCTGGTAGCTAAAAAGTATCGCGGCAAGTATGACCATGTCCTGCGTGAATATGTTCATGAAAGGCTTGCCGACGATAACACGCTGCGTCTGCACCGCATCATGGTCACGCATACACCGGTCCCGGATGGGATTGTCGATCTCGTAAAGGAAGAGATCCGTGCCTGCCAGCCTTTTGCAGAGATTCTGGAAACAGAAGCCCTTGGTACTATTGCGTGTCATTGCGGTCCGCACACACTTGGCATCCTCTACATTCATAAATAACGTCTTTTGTATAAACGCGGTATTTACCGCGTTTTTGTTTGCGGTTTTTGACGGAAAACGATATAATATTGAGGAATAATGATAACGGAGGAATTGATTATGTTCTGGTGGATTGTAAAAATCGCACTGTGGGCGCTTGCAGGCTTTGGTGCTTCCCGCCTAATGAAGAGCGGCGAAGGAATGATTTGGAACATCGTTCTCGGCCTGATCGGTGGTGTCGTAGGTTCCGCTGTCGCATCCTTGATTGGTCTCAAGAGCACCAATGTAGTCGGCACTCTGCTGATCTCTCTGGGTGGTGCCTGCCTGGTTATTTATCTGTACCGCATTATTGCGCCTAAGTTCAAGAAGTAATATGTTCTTTTTTGCAGAGCAATCCAAACTTCACCGTATCCTGGAACCGCAGGATGCCCTCAAAGCCGCCTATCAGGCGGCTTTTGGCGCTGAACATCTTGGCCCGGATCCAGATTACGCACGCAAGCTGCTGCATGAGGAGCTGAACGCCTGTACAGCATCTGCCAGCAAGCCATTGACCGAACCTTTGTCGGATGAAATCTGCAGAATCGACTTATCTGCGTGGAAAGGCAGTAGTCTTCCCGAGGAATGGCTCCTTTCCCTCTTTCTGCGCAGCTGCACGCCTCGCAATGACGGGGTTCAGCGCTTTGAGGCGGCACTGAAGGAATGGGACTCTCTGGCTTCTGCAGGTGTTTTACCTTTTTCTGACGCGGATTGGCAGCAAGCGAAAGCAGATTATCTTTCTTACGGTGTGCACCCGGTGCACCATTCGAAAGCATATAGGAATGCCGAAGCACCTGCCTACCGCATCATTAATGCACGTTTGGCGAGGCAGCTTCCTATTCTATGCTCCCTGAGCGGTAAGACGCATGCCGTCATCGCAATCGATGGGCGCTGTGCAAGCGGCAAAACTACGTTGGCAGCTGATCTTGCTGATACGATTGGTGCAGGTATAGTCCATATGGATGATTTCTTTCTGCCTGCTGAGTTGCGCACTTCCGAACGTCTTCAAGCACCTGGCGGCAATGTGCATTATGAACGCTTCCGCACAGATGTCCTGCCATATCTCTCATCTGCCGATGCTTTCTCTTATCCTCGTTTCGACTGCAGTATTATGGCAATATCCGGCCAGCGCAAGGTAGCCTCCTCACCTTTCCGGATCGTGGAAGGTGCATACAGCTGTCATCCGGAACTGGCTAACTACATGACTCTGCGTGTCTTTAGCGATATCACTTCTGACGAACAGCAGCGTCGAATCATTTCGCGTGATGGCATAAACGCATGGGAGCAGTTCCGCACCCGCTGGATTCCCATGGAAGAACGTTATTTGGACGCTTTTTCAATTCGGGAAAAGGCAGATATCGTGCTATAGAATAGCTGCCAGGCACATAAAGAGGGAATCCGGATGGAATGAAATGAGTCATTCACAACGGATTCCCTCTTTTATCTCAGCGATTTATACCGACGTTATTTACTTGTTTTCAATATCTCATTCTGCGTCCTTCAGGAAAGCAGCATAACCTTTGAACGCTTCATAAAGGTCGGCCTTGTTGATAATCTCCTGCGGAGCATGCATGCTCAGGACCGATACACCACTGTCAACAACTTCCATGCCGTACAGAGCGCAGATATAGGCGATGGTGCCGCCGCCGCCAACATCAACTTTGCCCAGTTCAGCAGTCTGCCAGAAGACACCGTTATCATCCATTACTCGGCGCACCTTGCCAAGGAACTCGGCATTCGCATCATTGGAACCGCTCTTGCCGCGAGACCCAGTAAACTTATTGAAGCACACGCCACGGCCAAGAATGGCAGCGTTCTTCTTTTCGAACACATTAGCGTACAGCGGATCAAAACCTGCGCTGACATCACAGGAAAGCATGCGGCTGTTCTTCAGGGCACGGCGGAGTGTCAGTTCGCTGTAGCTGTCACAAGTCAAGGCAATCAGCTCAGCCATCGCATTTTCAAAATAGTGTGCACGCATACCAGTGGCGCCGACACTGCCAATCTCTTCTTTATCTGCCAGCAGGCAGCAGCAAGTATACTTCGGTACAGCAGGCAGGGTCTGCATTGCTTCCAGCTGTGCATATGCACATACGCGATCATCATGGCCATAGCCAAGGATCATGCTGCGGTCCAGGCCAAAGTCACGCGCCTTTTCAGCAGGAACTGCTTCGATTTCAGCAGACAGCATGTCTTCTTCCTCAATGCCATAGCGCTCTTTGAGCAGGGCCAGCATCTGCGCCTTGACGGCTTCTTTTTCTTCGCCATCAAGAGGACGGCCGCCCATGATGATATCCAGGCCTTCACCCGTCACACCTTCAGAGAGCTTTTTCCCCATCTGCTCCTGTGCAAGATGGATCAGAAGATCACTCACACCCACTACGGGGTCATTTTCGTCTTCTCCAATGACGATATCCACCACTGTTCCATCTTTTTTGACTACTACACCATGCAGAGCCAGGGCACGGGCCACCCACTGGTACTTTTTGATGCCACCATAATAATGAGTATCCGCATAAGCAATATCCGTATCTTCATAAAAAGGATTCTGCTTGATATCAATACGAGGGCTGTCAATATGAGCGCCTACAATATTGATACCTTTTTCCAGAGGCGTTGCGCCCAAGTGGAACAGCATGATGGACTTGCCCATACAGTTGGAATATACCTTATCGCCTGGCTGCAGGCGGCGGCCGGCATTCACGGCTTCTTCCAGATCAATATAGCCATTCTTCTCAGCCAGAGCCACGGCTTCCTTTACGCACTCACGTTCAGTTTTGCCGCCATCAAGAAAAGCACGATAACGGGCACTGACACCTTCCAAAGAGGCAATCGCCTCAGCATTGTATTTTTTCCACGCATTTTCACGTTCCATAAACATTTCCTCCTTAAAGCAATAGATAGAATTATTTTATCACTTGCCTTGAAGAGGTGCAACAATCTGCTAATATATAGACAAATTAGATACAAAATATTATAATTAGAGGGAATATTGCTTAAGGAGAGGCTGTAATGTCACGCTTGCTGCTGATTGTCAATCCTGCTGCCGGTATGGGACGAGGCGCTGCACTGGAAGGCGATATCGCCCATCTCTATGCATCACAAGGCTGGCGTGTAACCCTTTGCGAGACTGCTACCGCAGGGGACGCTGCGCGTTTTGCTATTGAAGAAGCTGCATCGCATAAGCTTGTGCTGTGCGTTGGTGGAGACGGCACTCTCTCAGAAACCCTGGGCGGTTTGATCCGCGTACCAAATGCGCCGCCACTGTGCTATGTCCCCATGGGCAGTACAAATGATCTGGCGCAGTCTGCAGGTCTGCCCCATGATCCACTGGAAGCTGCAGCTGTAGGTCTAAGTGGAAGGCCGTTGCCAATTGATGCAGGAACCTTTAATGGTCAGCTTTTTTCCTATGTTGCCTGTTTTGGTGCATTCACACGTACTTCTTACGAAACCGACCGGGCATTAAAAAACCGGATCGGGCACCTAGCATACGTACTGTCTGGTTTGCAGGAACTGGGGCGTATTGAGAGTTATCCTGTCACCATCAGATGTGAAGAGGAGGAAATATCTGGCGACTTCATCTTTGGTTCAGTATGCAACACTCGTTCGCTCGGCGGTATTCTGAAGCTGCCCTTGGGTTATGAGAATCTGCGTGACGGTCTACATGAGCTAATCATGGTACGCCAGCCCAAGCGCGCTACGGATCTTGGCACACTGCTCTCGAGTCTGCTGGGCGGCCATCTTGATCATCCGCTGCTTGTATATCGGCAAATCACGAACGCTGTATTCAATATGCCCGCAGAAATGCCCTGGTCACTGGACGGCGAACGCGCCGATGCCGGTGAACGTGTCGAGATTATGAACCTGCGCCATGCATATCAGCTAATGATCCCGAACAAATAAGGAGGCGAAACTCACGTCTCAGTATATAGGCGGCCGCAGGGTCGCTCAAAAGTTGTTCCTTCGTGATGCAGCTCGCTGCCTGCTGATCGCTGTAATACTTGATTTTGTTTTGGAAGCGCTGTCTGCCGCCTCTCCTTTGGCAGCATTGCGCGGCCTTTATTTGTATCCGCTCGCTTTTATCTTCAATACGTTGATCCTGTTCTGTATGATCAGCCTGTCACTGCTTTTCAGGCGACGGTATTTTGTTCAAGCATTAGTCTGCACATTATGGCTAATACTGGGCATCATCAACTGTGTGATGCATTTTGTCCGCGTCACCCCGCTTGGATTTTATGATTTCATCATTTGGCTGAAGAATACTTCCATCACGAATTCATATGTCTCAGTTGGCCAGATGCTTCTCATCGCGTTGGGTGTCATAGCCATCGTTGTCTTGATGGTCATGCTCTTCCGCCGCCTGCCGCATGTAGCAGCTCAGCGCCGCCGTGCACTTATCTTTGTTGCTGCGGTGTTTGGCATCATGATTGCTGCGAATATACCGTACACTGTTGCATGCAATGACTGGTCTAATCCTTCAAAGGCCTATCGCAGGTATGGTTTTCCCTACAGTCTGCTACGCAGTGCGGTTGACCGCGGTATTACACGCCCCGAGAAGTATAGTCATGGTGCCATCAGGGATATCGCAGCAGATATTCAGGCTACACCGGCCGCGCCGAAAGAAGAACAGCTCCCTAACATCATTTTCCTGCAATTGGAATCCTTCCTGGCTCCAGACAATTTTATCACAGTGACTTGCAGTGAAGATCCGGTCCCAAACTTTACTCGGCTCAGGCAAAGTTGCTCGAGCGGTTATCTTTCTGTGCCCATGATCGGCGGCGGAACCGCCAATGTGGAATTTGAGGTAATCACAGGTATGCGGTTGAGCGATTTCGGCACTGGCGAATATCCGTACAGCACCGTCCTGCAGGAAGCATCCTGCGAATCTGTTGCGTATAATCTCAAGGCGCTGGGATATGCTGCTCACGCTATTCACAGCAATACCGCAACGTTTTACCAGCGGCAGCTGGTCTTTCCGCGTCTTGGATTTGACAGTTTCACATCGCTGGAATATATGCAGGACTACTCTCTCAACTCTCTCGGCTGGTGCCTTGACCGGTATCTTACGGTACCGATTCTGGATGCTCTGAATGCTGACAGCTGCCCAGATATAATCTTCACTGTCACAGTACAAGGCCACGGGAAGTACCCTGCCGAAGAGCCCGAAACGCCTTATCACATCACCTGCACCGGGCTTGAAGAGAATGAAGATCTGAAGAATGCTTTTGAATACTACATCAGCCAGCTGAAAGAAACCGATGATTTCCTTGGTGAACTTCTGGCAGCACTGCAGAATTATCCCGAACCGGTAGTGCTTGTTATCTATGGCGATCATCTTCCGGCGCTCGACTTTCAGGAAGAAGAATTCCGCAGCGGTAGCCTGCTAACGACCGAATATGTCATCTGGAGCAACGATAACCGTATTGCCAAGGAAAACCGCAATATTACAGCCTACCAGCTGTCATCTTACACACTGAGCCGTTGTGGAATCAGCAGTGGATTGCTGACACGATTTCATCAACAGCACGCACAGGATGAAGATTATCTGGAAGCTCTGCACCAGCTTGAATATGACATGCTATATGGTGACAAGTATTTATATAACGGGGAATCGCCCTACACGCCTGCTGAAATGCGCATGGGAATTCATGACATCGTTCTGAACAGTGCGACAGACAATGGCAAAGCGATCATAGCGCGAGGCAAAAACTTCACCCGTTCCAGTGTTATATGTGCCAATGATCGTGAGCTGGATACTGTATTTGTCGACAGCGGAACGCTGGTAGCAATGTACGGACTGATCAGCCGTGTGGAAGGTGTGGAAACAGTCAGTATAGCCCAGATCGCTTCAGATGGTACAATACTAAGCCAGACAGAAGCAATCGAATGCAGTGATTAGCACAGTTTTCCTAAACCGGTCGCCGCGCACTATTATAAGAAGTGCGCGGCGATATTTTCCCTGTTATTCAGATTATTTTCTGTCATAATCACGCAGGAAATCTATCATTTCCTGCAGGCTTGCGTAACTAAAGTTACCGTTATTCACCTTAAACCGCTGTGCATGTACCATTTCGATGCCGTTGACGAAATCCAGCTGCCGGGGTTCATATTCCTCATTCTCGCGCTGGCGCGTCCAGCCGCGGTCAAACCATGACGGTTCCGGGGCATCCGTTCGCCATGGGCGGTTCATCCAGTACCAACCGCGGAAAGGATCGCGGTGCACATACATACGTTCAATCAGCGCATCATGCAGACGGTCACGGTCTTTGGCATAAGCAGGATCATGAATCAGATTACAGCACTCATAAGGATCTTGCTCCAAATCATATAACTCGTCTTCGCTCATCAGGTTAATAGCCAGCTTATAGCGCGCATCAGTACATACGCGCATCGGCTGGAAACCCCCGTAGAAATCATGATCCTGCTCAAAGCGGGTAAACTCATAGAACACATACTGAGGTGCTGATGCATCAGGATCCAGCGTGGTATTAAGGATACTTTCGCCCTGGAGTACCCTTGGAACTGGCAGGTCAAAATACTCCATGATCGTCGGACATATACTGATATGCGATACAGGCCCACGATCATATACCCCACCCTTTATCCCCTGCGGATTCCGGATGATGAGTGGAATCCGTGCTACAGCATCATAACATGCTGGACCTTTGGCGAACAGGCAATGACTCTGCAGCAGGTCGCCATGGTCGCTTGTATACATGAGCAGTGCATTCTCAGGAGCCGCTTCTGCTACACGGCCGATCAGGGTATCCACATATGCATTGCAGCCAAAGTAGAACTGTTCCTTGATCCTGACTGCATCACGGTCTGTCTGCGGGCCTTTCTGGGCAGCCCATACTTTCTGATATCCCGGTTTTCCTCCCAGCGTGTCATAAACGGCAGGATCTTTCGGGAATTCAAAATCTTTGTACATGGTGTCAAACGGAGGCGGGCATAGGAAAGGCGCATGCGGCTCATCAAAGGAAACCACAAGCAGATAATCCTCATCTTTGTAACGCTCCATGAAGTTCAACGCGCGCTTCATTACTTTGTAGCCATATGTGAATTCCTCTGGAATCTGGGTCAGCGTCATGGATTTGGCAGCACGGCTCATGATGCGCTCGTCCTCACTCATTTCTTCCAGATAACGACGCATATCATACCAGTATTCCTCATCCCAGCCATCCGGGCAGAAACCGTTCCCAAAGTAGTCAGTACCATCGAGATGCCACTTGCCAATATACGCGCAATGATATCCATTATCACGCAATCGCTGACCGATGGTTTTGACATTGTCACCAAGTGCCATACCGTTCGCCCAGCTCCCGTTCCAGGCTGGATAAGTGCCGGTGAACAATCCTGAGCGTGCCGGTCCGCACACCGGCTGTGTTGTATAAGCGCGTTCATAGCGTACGCCACTAGCAGCAAGCGCATCGATATTCGGTGTTTCCAAGCCTTTGTTTTTCCCGTAACATGAACACATATCAAAGCGCTGTGTATCAGTCATGATGAACACCAGCTGTTTTTTAGCCATTCGCAGTATCCTTCCTGCCGTCCACGAAGGGCAGCCTGTTCTTCTGATTTCAAACTACCATAATTCTACTTTCCAGTCAATTGAAAAGCGTTGATTCTATACGCCCTTTCGTGACAAGCCGCAAGGCATTTGGTATAATCATCACAAACAGATGAGCGGAGGATACTTCCATGATTGAGCTTTCCCTTGCATCGCTCAGTGAACTGACTTGTCGCGAAGGACTTGCCTGCGCCTGTGGGCGTCGTCATGCCATGCCAATGGATTATCTGTGCATAGGCGCTGGCGCGATACAAAACATTCCCGATGCGCTTAAGATAATGGGGTGTTCTCGTCCTTTCATTGTATGTGACGTCAACACCAAGGCCGCCGCATGGGACTTTGTGCAACCCGTGCTGAAAAGCGCCGGAATCACATATACTCTTTATTGTTTCCGTCAGTTGCAGCTTGAACCAGACGAATACGCAGTCGGAAGCCTGATCCTAGCATGGGATGAAGAATGTGACTGTGTGATGGGTATTGGGTCCGGAGTTATCAACGACTGCTGCAAGGTGCTTTCTCATTGTGCCGGTGTTAAACAGATGATTGTTGGCACAGCCCCATCTATGGACGGCTATGCAAGCAATACGGCTGCCATGATTCACGATCATATGAAAATGAGTGTCGATACCGGCTATCCAGACGCTATTCTCTGTGATATTGATATCATGAAGAATGCACCTTTGCGTATGCTCCAAGCAGGTCTTGGTGATATGATTGCCAAGTATACCGCCATCTGCGAATGGCGTATTTCGCACCTGGTCACAGGCGAGTACTATTGTGAAAGCATTGCTGCTATGATTCGGACCGCTGTACAAAAGGTGACCGGAAACGCCTCAGGTTTGCGCCAGCGTGATCCGAAGGCGGTTCAGGCCGTTACTGAGGGGCTGATTGTGGCAGGCATTGGCATGTCCTTTGCAGGAGTCCCGCGTCCCGCTGCAGGGCAGGAGCATTTCTTCAGCCACATGTGGGACATGTTTGACCTAAATCGTGGCCTGCCCTGTGATCTGCATGGTATTCATGTCGGCATCGGTACACTGCTCACATTGAAAATGTATGATATTCTTCGCCGAACTATTCCTTGCAGGAAAAAAGCCGAGGACTTCACAGCCTCTTTCGAAGACATACAGTGGCAGTGTATGATACGCCGCATATACGGTCCTGCAGCTGACGAAGTGATTGAAAAAGAACATACACAGTATCATAAAAACGATCTCGCAGCACACGAGCAACGTCTGAATATCATTCTTGCACATTGGCAGGATATTCTAGGTATCATGGATGAAGAACTTCCTCCCTTGAACGAATTGGAAGCGCTGATGCAGCAGGCAGGCATGCCCATGTCGCCTGCAGCCCTGGGTTTCAATCATCAGGATGTCCAGGATGCTCTCGTCGGATCACGTGACAACCGGAACAAGTACCTGCTCTCAAGTCTGTTCTGGGATCTTGGACTGCTTTATGAGACCGATTTGAATTAACTATTCTGTCTTCAGAGCACATTATGGAAACATTTCTTTGTGACTCCGGCTGAATGATTTTTCCAACTGTTGTTGTTTTGTCTAATATTATTGTCGGCAAGCAATCCAATGTTAATACACATTGCTGGTGGCAACGGCTCTAATGGCAATATAATGGCGCCATCAAAACAGGGAGGCGCAGAAAATGTTAAACGAAAATATAAAAAGGCTTAGAAAAACAAAAGGCCTGTCTCAGGAAGAACTGGCAATTAAGATGAATGTGGTAAGACAGACAATATCAAAGTGGGAGAATGGTTTATCAGTTCCGGATTCAAGCATGCTTATATCACTGGCAGATGAATTGGATACTAGTGTAAGCGAACTGCTCGGAGAGACCTTATCAGAACCAATTGCAGATGACTTGAAGACTATTTCCGAAAAGCTGGAAGTTATCAATCTGCAGCTTGCAAAGAGAAATGCGGAAAAGATCAAGCTGGCCCGCTGGATACTGATTTCATTATGCTTACTAATAACTGTTGTATTCATTATCCTTGTATTGATTAACAGCTCATATTTGAACTGGGATTACAATGTTCCGGAGTTGGCGGTTGCCGGGACAATCCTGCATGGATTTGAATTTGTGTTTGTCAGGCTTGCACCAATTGTTTTCCTAGGCGCTGTTGTTGGAATCATCATTACATATAAAAAGAAGTAAAAATCTATTTGTAATCTTATAAACACGTATCCCCTCTGTGTGTTCCATATGACGAGCGCGCCCCGGACAAGCAAAATGTCCGGGGCGTTTATTATCACTGTATTCCGCATAGGAGAGGGCCTCCCCCATGCAGTTTTCCCATATGTCAGTTGTCAGCGCGGTTATATCCGTTTTTCATGTGTGTACTGGCATCCATCACTATCTTATTAAGAGTAGCCGTCGTCTGCTCCTTTGCCATAGCGCACAGCTTTTCATTAGCTTCTGCCAGCAGCGATACTTCTCCTTCTGCAGCGACTTTGGCATCATACTCACGAAGAAGCTTGCGTCCTTCTGTCAGCACTGCATTATGATAACGCTCGACATGCTGAATGCAGGTAGCATAGTTATGATCAGCCAGTGCAGCAATCAGGCGGCTGCTCCAGTAGAAGGTCTCTGTTGATACATCCAGCGACACTTCACTCAAGTATTTCGGCATCTTTTCCACATTGGTATATACAGGCAGGAATGCATCAAACGTCGTGGAACCGAAGCAGATCCACTCCACACCGCGCGCTGCTTCAGGAGCATCACTACGGATCTGGCAGATTGATGTCACACCGGTACGATTAATGCCAATAGAGCGATAAATGCCGCGTTTGCCTGTATCCTGATTAGTATAAGGATCATAAGGTGTTCCCTGGTAGTGGCCTGACAGCAGATATTTCACGTCCTCCACTGCCACTTTGCGATCCGGCACAAGGCACCAGGGAATATTATCGCTTTCAGGGCCAAACTCAGCATCAGGACCGTCCCAACGATGGGAACGTGGAGTCAGATAGCGACCCATAAACCATGCGCGTGGCGTATTGTAGATATGATCCATATCTGTGTGTGAGCCAAAGATATCGCGTGGATTAAAAGCGCCACCTTGGTTCAGGTCCAGATCATTGTCCACAATAAATTCTCGCAGATCCTTGGAACACATGTTTTCCTTCTGCGCACCGAAAGCATCTTCCAGGTCAAAGCTGTCCATACCAAACTGATTAGGCGCAATCACGCACGCATCGTCAGGTACCCGGCGAGCAATCCAGTGATGGCCTCCAATGGTTTCCAGCCACCAGGCTTCATTCTCGTCATTGATAGCAATACCATTTGATTCATAAGTGCCATACTGCTCAAGCAGCGATGCCAGGCGTTCAACGCCTTCACGAGCAGTGCGGATATAAGGCAGCACGAGCATAACGATATCTTCTTCGCCAATACCGCCGGGAACATCCTTTTCACCGCGTTTTTCCGCTTTCTTATAGCGGACCATCGGATCAGCAGACAACACGCGCGGATTACTGGTGATGGTCTCTGTAGCTGTAATACCTACATTCGCCTCATTGATCCCGGTCGCTGCCCAGATTCCATGCTTGGTATCCACACTTGGGCAAGCCGTGCAACGCAGCGGATTTTCGGGCAGCTCAATCTCCACGTGTGAAATAACGCTTGTATACTTCCGGGGCAGTTTTTTCGGATCCAGCACGATCAGTTTCTTGGCGTCAAAAAATCCATCATCAGTGCGTGCGACCATTGTAGAGCGGTCGTTTGAAGCTTTTTTCCCGACCAGAACAGTTGTACAGGACATTGTCTTTCCCTCCTATTTTATGTGTAACCCAGTGTGCCCAGAATGAGCAGCACTGCAAAGACTGACAAAACAGAGAACACCGTCTGAAGCACTACAAGATGAGCAGCGAGTTCACCGTCAGCGCCCATCTTTTTGGCCATTACATACGACGTTACTGAGCATGGCGTTCCCACAACAAAATACAACGCTACAAGCGGTGCTCCGCGCACACCCAGAACGATCATCAGCGGTACGAAAATCAACGGCAGAAACAGCAGACGGGATACAGTACCGTAAACCACGGTTTTCATATCGTTCTTGACTGCACAAAGCCGTAGGACCGCGCCTAAGCTGATGAGCGCTATCGGCGATGCCGCCGCGCTTAAATCGCTTACGCATTTCGCAACAGCCTGTGGCAAGCGGATACCGCTCAGATTAATCAGAAGCCCCGCGCCGATAAACAGTATATACGGATTTGTGACTACTCTTCTGATCAGTTTTCCAAAGCTGATATCGTGGCTCGTGAAAACGGAAAGCATCACTACTGCCAGGACATTGTTGATTGGTATGACAAAAGCCAAGATCAATGCATACCTAGTCAGCTCTCCTTCGCCATACATTGCAGTCAGGATTGGCAGTCCCAGTACCAGGCAGTTATTGCGAAAGATGCTCTGAGCCAATGAGCCGCGCCGGGCACCTGCCTTTTCTTTAAGGCAAGCCAGCAGCAACGCTACGCCAAATGACAGCAAAGTGACCCCTACAGCAATCGTAATCAGTCGTCCATCGAAAGCTGCTCGAAAGTCGCTATTATAGACATTCTTGAACATTGTCATGGGAATGAGCAGATTGAACGAAATCTTGTCGATCTGATCGATTCCTTTCTGATCCAGCCATTTCACATGCCGTATCAGCATGCCCAACGCAATCAGCAGCACTACGGGCAGTACACATTCAGCCGTAATGCGCAGGTTTTCAGTCATGCAAACGCCTCTCTCCTGCAAAAAGCAACGTCCCGTTCAAAATAGCACGGGACGCTTTCATTGTCAATCAACCTGTACTTTCTCTAACCGTAACAGCCTGTATTTTTTCCGTATTGATGGAGTCATTTTTTCATCTGTACATAATCCTTCATAAACGCGGTGCGGAAAGGGGTCTCGTTCACAGGTCCATCCGCTAATACATTTTCCAAAGCACAGCCATATACTGGCGGTACTTCGGGGCGAATCATGTTCGCACGCGCAGATCCTTTGCGTTGTACCGCTTGCGCATACTCAGGAAACGCAGCAAATATCCCGCCGCTCAGGACTACATCAAAGCTACCTGTAAAATAGCGTTCCGCGGCATGTGTAAACTCAGCAACCGATTCAGCGCCTTGCTCGAATATCACCTCGGCTACGGCATCACCCTGCCTGCGTGCAGCAAATACTGTACCGGCAAATGAAGCGATAAACGGCCTGCCTCCGTCATAAATCGTCGGGATGCTGGTCTCGGGTGGTGCGCCTAATTGGTCATATACAAGCTTATATAGCTTTGTATCAGGGCCACGTCCGTCAGCTTGTCTCAATGCTGCACGGATTGCTTCACGCCCCAGCACATATCCGCTGCCCCAAGTGTCGATCAGGTATCCCCAGCCACCAATATGATGCAGGCCACCATTCACTCTGGCAAATAGGCTCGTTCCGGTACCACACACAATACAGCAGCCATCGTGCGCACCAATTGCAGAGGTGATCATGCCCCAGCCATCATCCTCCCAGCGGATTTTCCAATCCAAAAACCGCTCTCGCAAGGCAGCGCGCAGTTTTTTCCCGTAATAATCTACCGACGCGATACCGCAATATGCCCTGTCCGGCTTACCTCCAGGTATACTTCTGGATGCTTCACGAATTGCATATTCCGCACGGCGCACCGTTTCCTCAACACCCATATCCATGGCATTGCACCCTTTGGTGATATTGCGAAGAAGAATATGCCCCGTCTCGTCATGCACGATTGTTTCAGTTTTTGTTCCGCCCGCATCCAGTGCAAGATAAATGGCCATATGTATCTCTCTTCCTCTTATACGAAATGATGGCTGTCGATCTGTCCGCCGCCGCGCACGTCTTCGTGGCTTCCGTCCAACTCTGGATCAACATAGCGGTCGAACCACCCTGCCAGGCGGGCAGCCATATCAGCTATACGCTGTGCCTGCGTGGGATCGTTAATCAGATTCCAGTGTTCCTGCGGATCGTTCTTTAAATCATACAATTCATCTGGTCCGTCCGGATAGCGGTGAACATACTTCCATTCATGGGTACGAATCATGCGTACCGGTCCATATTCATCATATATGACAACTTCTTCTCTGAACTTATCGCTTTCACCACGTAGCACCGCAGCAAAGGAACGTCCAGGCAACCTCTTTGGCTGCTCATAAGGCACACCGCACATTTCGAGCAGTGTGGGCATGAAATCATAATGGCTGATCATCGTGCTGCACACACTGTCTTGTGGTACATGGCCTGGCCAGCAAAAGATACCCGGCACCTTGACAGAAGTATCGTACATGTTCATAGGATAGGTGCCGTTTCCTTTTCCGACGATTCCATGATGACCCATATTGCTGCCATTATCACTGGTAAACACAACCAGCGTGTTCTCGAGAAGGTTCTCATGCTCCAGCCGTTCTATAATGCGACCTACAGCAGCATCCATTCCTGTTACTGCAGCATAATAACCACGCTGACTCTCACGGCAGTATTCGTACCATGTTTCCCGGATCGGTGCATAATTAGCATGGATAAAGCGTACGCCGCGATGCGGCTTTTTCTTCCATTCGGCAAACGGCACGTCCCTGCCCGGCACCCAAGGATGAATATCCTCAAACGGGATAGACTCAAACTCGCAATTCTTGTAGAGATCCATGTATTCCTTCGGATGGCACTCAGGCGCCCAAGGTGAATGTGGTGCAGTAAAATGCACTGATAAACAGAAAGGCTTTTCTTTCTGCCGGATGTCCAGGAAACGCAACGCATTATCCGCAATATAATCAGTCACATAACAATGGTGCTTCATCACCATCTCGTCATTTTCAAGCACTATGGGATACATATAGTTTTCGCCGCCATTGGCAGTAGTACGCCAATAACTAAAGCCAGCTTGCGGTGTATAGCTATCGCCCATATGCCACTTACCGCTCAGACCACACTCGTAGCCAAAGTCTGCCAAATAATCGGTGAAGGCATCCTTGCCGCGTAAATAATGGATCGGCTTGTCATCGCGCAATCCCACCCGTGGCCACAAATATTCGAAAGGCGGATTTTCAAGCTCGAAATGAGATTTCAGGTCATCTGACAGTACACTGCTGTCCAGGTGACCTTTGCACAGCCAGTCATGTACACCGTGTTGGGAAGGAATTTGCCCTGTATACACGCTCAGCCGCGCAGGAGAACATACCGGAGACACGCAAAACAGGTTCTCCATGCGCATGCCCATTGAGGCCAGACGGTCTAAATTCGGTGTATGGATGTCGCAGTTGCCTGCGCAGTGCATTGCCCATGCACCCATATCATCCGTCATGATAAACAACAGATTGGGATGCTGATTGCTCATATTTGTATTCTCCTTTTGTCATGACAATACAGTTGTCAGCTCATTATATTCTGCAATAAATAAGCTTGTCAAACTTATTTATAGATGCATTTTTATATTCAGCAAAACGAAGCACAGTATCCAATGTCACCGAATGCACATCGCAAAACCGCGCCTGATAAAAGCAGCATTTTTCGGCATTAGGATTGCGGTCAAAACTATATGCAGGTTGAGTTTCCCCTATACTGTTCCGAAAAGCAAGCATAGAAAAAGCGTACTCACTACAGTAAATCATCATCACTTCTTTTGTGCTTTTTGACAATCGGGTAGGAGGGGGTGACTAACCCCCGTCCTCCCACACCACCGCTCATGCGGGCCCGCAAGCGGCGGTTCAGTTGCTGACACTTGACAGCATGTTTGATTGGAAATCGGAACGCTCCGCGATTCTGCCATACCTTCGG
>JAFYDF010000120.1 GCA_017544935.1 Clostridia bacterium | reverse complement strand
CATCTGCTCCATATTGCTCATGCCGGAGAGCACCATCGCCATGTTGGGGAAGGAAGCGGCGAAGCGCAGAGCATAGCTGGCATTGCTGCCGCCGTTCAGACCGCGCAGGATCATGTCTGCCTCCGCAGGCAGGTTCACCAGACTGCCGCCCTTCACGGGCTCCATGACGATGACTGGCTTGCCGTGCTTCTCACAGACTTCGTATACCTTGCGGCTTTCCACTGAAGCATCCTCGTAATCCACATAATTGAACTGAATCTGCACGATCTCGATCTCGGGATGCTCAGTGAGGATCATATCAAGGACTTCCGCCTTGTCGTGGAAGGAAATGCCGAAGTGGCGAATTTTGCCTTCCGCTTTCAGCTGCAAAGCCGTCTCATAAGCCCGGCAGCGCTTGTATTTCTGGTAGTTGTTCCGATCCTGGGCGTGCATCAGATAGAAGTCGAAATATTCTACGCCGCAGGCCTTCAGCTGGCTCTCAAAGAAGGGGCGGATATCCTCTTCCTTGTTGAAGTAGGGTGTAGTCAGCTTGTCCGTCAGCAGGAATTCGCTCCGGTCATGGCGCTTTGCCACACAGTCGCGAATGGCGGTCTCGGACTGCCCGCCGATATAGCCGTGAGCGGTGTCAAAGTAGTTGAGCCCGGAGGCGATGAAGGCATCCGCCATGCGGCAGAACTCATCATAGTCCACATGTCCATCCTTCATGGGCAGACGCATGCAGCCGAAGCCAAAGTTGCCGTGGATCTCCGGGAAAAAGGGATTCTGAATCATCTGCGCTTCCTCCTGTTACTGAGTCAATCCAATGTTCTTCAGCCAATTGGCCACATCCGTGCCGGTGCCGTCAGCGTCATTCTGAGCTTTGCTGCCCCGAACGGCCAGACCTTTGAGCACAGTGGCGCTGGTCAGCAGGCCTTCAATGTCCCGCTGGCTGTGAGCCTGACCGCTGCCCTCATGGGTATTGAAAGGGATCACAGTTTTGCCGGTAAAGTCATAGGCCTCCATGAAGGTATAGACGATATTGGGGATCTCGCCCCACCAGATGGGATAGCCGATGAACACAGTATCGTACTGATCCCAGTTTTCGATTTCTCCCTCATATTCCGGCCTGGCATCGCTGCGCTGTTCCTCCGTCGCCACGTCCAGGCAGGAATCGTAATCCTCCGGATAAGGTACTACCGGCACAAGCTCGAAAACATCCGCGCTCATCTGCTCCGCGATGATCTTTCCCATTTTTGCGGTATTGCCTTCCTCAATGACGCCGACATTGTAATTTTCGCCCGCGTGGGAGAAAAAGACCACCAGTACGTGAGCAGGCGTTTCCTCGGCGAAAACTGGGATAGCGCTGCACAGCAGCATAGCAGCAAGGATCAGGGAAATCAGCTTCTTCATGTTCGTACACTCCTTATCGAATAAAGTTGGTCGCTATGCGTTTCTCTTCCTGCTGCGGCAGCGGAATACCAGCAGCCTGACCCGCTTCCTTCAGCTTCAGGAACCAGGCCATGTTCCGGCCCAGTTGCCGCATGATCTGCAAGCCCTCTTCGTCCTGCATGACTTCCTCCGGGGTATTACCGTGTACCATGTTCCAGTAGCGGGAGGAGATCACAGGCAGCTGGCCATGCAGGAAATACTTGTTCATCTGATCCAGCGCACTGGTCGTCCCGGCCCTGCGGGCGCTCACCACTGCGGCGGCGGGCTTATACGCAAAGGGATTCCCGGCTGGGTGTCTGGGCCCGGCAAAGAACGCACGATCCATAAAGCTCATCAAGCTGCCGTTCATACCAGAGAAGTACACTGGGGAACCGAAGATGAACCCGTCGGAGGTTTGTGCTTTTTCGATGAACTCATTCACAATATCATTGAAGGCACATCGTCCCAGCCTCGCGCAGCCTCCGCAGGCCCCGCAGCCCTGAACGGGCTTTTTCCCGATCCAGAAAACCTCCGTTTCAATGCCGTCCTCGTTCAGTATCTTTGCACATGCCGTCAGTGCAGTATAGGTGCAGTCCTTTTCGTGTGGGCTGCCGTTGATCAGCATCACCTTCATGCCGATTTCCTCCTTGTCTTCTGCAATCCATATCCCAGTACAGCGCCCAACAGAATCAGTGCCAGCAGAATTGCTGCATAATCCAGGAAAAACAGGACAAGCGGCTCTTCAAAATCGAAGAACACGAACTGCTCTTGCAGTGTCATATATCGGGGCACGCCGCGCTTGATAAAGGCATAGATCCCGTACCCGGATATACACAAAGTCAGCGTGGCGGGAAGAATTCTCGCCATGCCGGTCTTGTTTTTCCATTTTCGGATCACACCCGTCATATGCATTCCGGCATGCAGGCAGCAGAAGGCGAAGCCCCAGTACGCGCCCAACAGATGCAGCACCCGGGCAAACGACCGCCTGCCTACGTGCGGCAGATCCGGAAATACATGTTTGGCCATCATGATACCAGTTACCGCCTGGTCGATGAACACGATGATCATCAGGATGTCAAGTACCGTCAACACTGTGCGGTAAGCAATGTACTTTCCCTTAAACAGGTTTTTGTGCCACTGCCAGTTCATCGCGTGGTGCAAGATGAACAGCGAGACCATGCACAGTCCCAGGATCTCATGGGTTTCCTGCCCGATCAGCTCATGCGCCATCAGGCAGGGCAGCATGAGCGTCATGACAATATCCAATATCCGTTTCAGCTTATTCTTCATATCTTCTCAATAAGTGCTGGCTTCGGACAGCGTGATGAGCCAGCGGTCATCCTTCCGGATCAGCGTCAGATCCTGCTCAAGCCGCCAGGTATGCCAGCCGCCACCGAAGACCGCCGCATGTACCCGGCTTTTGCCAATCAGCGTGGCGGTGTCGCCCTGGACAGTCACATCCATGCTGTCATGCTCGGCGGAGGAATAGTTCAGGGTGCCGTTCGCTACAGCTTTCAGAAAAGCAGCTTTGGGCTGACGCATCCTTGCGGTATATTCTTTTCCATCAATCAGGAATCGGAACAGCATGCTAATCCCTCACACGTTTTTCTTTGCCCAGGCTGCGACCTTGTTCTCACTCTGAGCGGCTTCCGCGCCGTGGATGGAAAGACCGGAGGCCACTGTCGCACCT